>CAYGPY010000032.1:0-15730 GCA_964351765.1 uncultured Vampirovibrionales bacterium | reverse complement strand
GATTTATAATCCGTTGTCCCTTGATGCGGTGCGCTCGGCGTTTGAAAACCATGGTCAGACCGATGAATTTGTGATGCCTGCTGTAACCGATATTGAATACGGTGGTATGGATGACGGTGATGCGGTGTTGTTCTTTAACTTCCGTCCCGATCGTGCACGCCAATTAACCCGCGCTTTTACGGCTAAAGAATTTTCTGAGTTCGATCGTCGTAAGGTGCTCGATAATCTTTATTTTGGTTGTATGACGACCTATGATGAAACCTATAACTTGCCTGTGGCTTTTTCAAAAGAATCACCAAAAAATGTATTGGGTGAAATTATTTCAGCCAAAGGGTTAAAACAATTGCGCACGGCAGAAACAGAAAAATATGCGCACGTGACCTTCTTTTTTAACGGAGGTCGTGAAGAACCCTTTAAAGGCGAGGACCGGAAATTGGTCAATTCACCTAAAGTGGCCACTTATGATCTGCAACCTGAAATGAGCTTACCTAAAGTCTCTGAAGGCTTGGTTGAGGCCATTAAAAGTGGTGAGTACGATTTGATTGTGGCTAACTTTGCTAACCCAGATATGGTAGGCCACACCGGTGTTATGGATGCGGCGGTTCAAGCGGTTAACGAAGTAGATCAAGCCGTAAAACGTGTGAGTGAAGCAACGCTTGAAAACAACGGTGTGCTTTTGGTTACGGCCGATCACGGTAATATTGAAACCATGGTCTATGAAGATGGTTCACCCCATACGGCACACACCTTGGACTTGGTGCCCTTTATTATGGTGGGTAATAATAAAGAGATGTGCTTGAGTGATGGTGGTGAAACC
Organism: uncultured Vampirovibrionales bacterium; assembly: GCA_964351765.1. Taxonomy (GTDB): domain Bacteria; phylum Cyanobacteriota; class Vampirovibrionia; order Vampirovibrionales; family Vampirovibrionaceae; genus CAYGPY01. Next base: position 14,913 of record CAYGPY010000032.1, on the reverse strand, counting down.
AAGAATTTGAGCCACGTTGCTCCTACTATCCTAGATTTGATGGGTATTGAAAAACCGAATGACATGACGGCCGAATCGTTATTAGTGAAGAGTCCGTCTTCAGTGGTTTCGTAAGTAGTTTATAGTGAACTTTTGAGGGTGGAATGAGTGCAGATTGGTTTTGATAACGCACCTTTAATTGGTATGCGTGGCACAATCCACGCGGTAAAGGTATCAAAAAAAGGCTTTGATATGGTGTGTGAACCCACAGGGATTGCCCGCTTTATGTTTATCTTTATTTTTATTTTTATGCTCGTATCGGCTGGTGTGTTTCTTTTTGTTGTCGGTGGTGTTGATATGTTGGACTCATTGCTGCATGGGGACTTGATGTCAAAAATGACCGCCGCCGCGATGTTTTTTGTTTTTGTTTTAATGGCGATTACCACAGGTGTTTTTTCGATTAAGCGTGGACTGCAACCCCGTCGATTTTGTGTTGAACCCTCTGGGACACTCTCGTTTTATTTAACCACCACAACCCCCTTTTGGGAGTTGCAAAAACATCAAGTTAAACAGGTCGTGTGTACCCATGAAATTTATCACGGCAGTAAAGGCCAACGCAGTGATATGTATAGTGTGTATTTGGACTATGAAGGCGAACTTCCAAAAGAGGCACAAGAAAAAAGCCACGTTAAAATTGAGGACACGACGATACCCGCTTCTGTAAAACGTATTTACGTATGTGCTTCCTCTGATCCAGAACCACTTAAAACCTTAGGTGTCTATATTCAGGAACGCACGGGATGTGAGTACACTTTTATTGCTAAAGCTTAATGGGTTTGAATTTGAAGCGTGTTATTGATTTGGCGTAGGGTGTAGAATTGCTCGCCCGCTAATTCTGAAATCATTTTTTTCTGTGTGCTTTGTGTTTCAGGAATAAATAAACGATACGCATTGCGAGCGCGCTGACTGTAAAACAAGGCACATGAGGAGGAAGACGCTGATGAGGTTAGACTCGTGTGCTTTGAATTGGTTGGCAAGGCATGTTCGCCTTGAATACAGAGCTGTTTATTTTTAAGTTGCCATCCTGCCGAATGAAGTCGGCCTTTTTGCGCTGTATTGGTCATCCAAAATGAGTCGGTGTGTAAACGTTTGCCCGGTGGTAGGTACTGCATTTTTTTGCCATCAGGTAATAGGAGGGACGCACGTTGTGGTTTTGAAATGGGTGCACCAATATAAAACCAGTGGTTGCTCGTCACAAAGTTATGGATGAGTTTACCGCCCACACCCAGAAGGTCAGGTTCTTTTGTCGGAGATGTTTCATGCCACAAGATTACGCTGCTTACATACCGAATATTTTTATTTTTTAAATAATCTCGCATCGCCTGACCCTCCCAGAAGCTTGTTTGAGATGGCATCATAATAATCGGTGTTCGGGTACGAGGTTCGTGCACCACAAGTCCTGCTTTATCGTAAGACAATGGAATAACCGCAATCTGCATTTCTTGCTGTTGTTGTACAGAACCCAGTACGGGTAAGGCTATTAACAAGGTAAGTCCAACCAATGTTGCGGCTTTTAATAATTGAGGCCGTTGATAAAAGGGGACACGCGTTACATTACTATGGAGTGGGCCTTCATTTTTTTCGTAAAGATGAAGGGTGAAAGCACCGAGTAATAGGGTAAGGTATGCTAACGTAATCCAAAATGAACTGGGCGAGGCTGGGTGTAAAACACTGTAATTTTTGATGATATCAAGATTGCCTAGGTTCACCACTGCCAGTAAGCCCCATAATAAAGGCTTTGCCAATAAGGTTACAAATCCACCCACACCTTGATGAATGATGCTCAGAGTACCGGCGGTAAATCCAATGGCAGTTAGTGGTGCAATAAAGACGAGTGCTAGTATGTTCATGGCTACTGAATGCAGTGGGAATTGGTTAAAGTGATAGACACTTAGCGGCACAACCCAGAGTTGTGCGATCAGAGGTACTAAGATTAATCCGGCCACAAAGCGTGTGGTGTAGCGCCCGATAAAATGCTGTAAGGGAGGCACCATCGTGATAATTCCAAAGGTGGAGAGTACCGAAAATTGAAACCCTAAACTCGTTATGTAGTCGGGATTGACCAAGAGTAAAATAAAACTAGCTAGCAATAGTAACAGAACGGATGAGAGTTGCCGATTGATGAGCTTGAGGATTAGGGCAATTTCTAGCATGGTCGCCGCACGTTGAATAGATGGTGGCAACCCTGTGGTGCATGCATAGGCTGCCACAGCGAGCATCGCAATCGTAATTTGAAGTGGCAATGTGTAGCCAAGTCGACGTGCTATCCAAAAAACAAATCCTGCAATAATCCCTACGTTTAAACCCGACGCGGCCAGAAGGTGAATTAATCCCGTTTGGATAAACGCATTTTTGGTTTCCTTGTCCACAGGAATGGCGTGATTACCCAGAACAATCCCCCCTAGCACTTCGGATGCAGGAGACTGTAAGTACTGACTAAAGGTGTTGCTGATGTGTTGTCGCGTACCTTGAAACCAGCGAAGACTTTGAAAATATAAATTAGCAGGTTTGGCATCGAGCGTGTGAATGAACTGTACTTTATTAAATGTGCTGGCAATATGTTGAGAATACAGATATTTCTTCTGGTTGAATTTACCTGGAATAGTTGTGGTGTAGGGTTGGTTTAGCTGCCCTTTTAATTGTAGATAACTACCCACCTTGGGCGCACCGACAGCATTAAAAAAAGCGGTTCCCGGTTTAACCGACACCAATCCCGATACACGTTTTAGTTGCTGGACCGTGTTTGTATCGAGGCTGCTTTGCTGAAAGGCCGTTTTGGTTTGAATCGTCCAACTGTGATGGGCTGGATTGACCTCGGTCAAGATACCTTCGATGGTGAGATTCCCTGACGGTGCTAAGTGACTGACATCGTCAAAGGCAGGTTCAAAGTGACGCCATTGATAGTAGCTCCCGCTTAAAATAAGCGTGATGAGAAGCAAGGCCATTTGAATAACACGTGGTTTTTTAGACAGCAGGACTAAACCAAAGCAGACTAAAATCATACCGGTAGCTATGGTGGGCACAAAAATAGGAGCATTGCTTTGGTAGGCTCCCAAAACAAAACCGATTACACTGGCTAAAATAAAACCAATTGCAAAGGGCTCATAACCGCTCAGCAAAAAACGAGTCGGCGTTGCCTTACTAGTAGTAGGCATCGTTGTATGATTATCGTTGCTTACGTCGTCACTCACGACTGTCTGTCCCTTCCATATCTTCACCTTTATAGTAGCGTTAAAATACGCTTAAATAAAGTAATGAGAACGTGATTAGGGTGAATTGAACTGTGAAAACAGGATGAATGTAACGGGTGTGTTACAAACTAGCATCAAAACTCGAATAATTGTTTTTATGCATTTACAGAGAGCAAATAGAGCAATTTTATAGAGTATGCTTTCAAAAGCTTTATTTTACGACTACTTCAAACGACTCCAAACGACTACTTTTACCCCTTACGACTTAAACGACTTTTTTAACTTCGACTTTACGACTTCGACGACTCTACTCAAAAGTTTTAATTTTAAATTTAAAACCTTAACCCGCACGTCCCTCGACAAGACAAGCGGGTTTTTTATTGGTTTTAAGAGGTGGTTAGCCCCTTTAACTCGCATCATCCACGGTGCTATTGCCTGAAGCAATGGAGACGTAATGTACGTTTCGGGTTTCGGCGAGGTCTTTGTTTTTTAGTTGAATAGGACTCACGCCATGGGCGAGCCCGCCTTTTTCGTCTCGGCTGTTTACGAATAGTAAAATAGGTCGGTCGTTTTGGCTGTCAAAGGGCTTAAAGCTGACGGTGTAATTTTTCAGTTTGGACAAATGTGCTGGTGAAATAATGCCCCAGCTGGCCACGCTTTTTACGTTTTTGGGACGCAAGGCTGACAGGAGTGTTTTTGGTTTGTTTTTGAAATCTCTGACGTATTGTCTGACATCCGCAAGCAAGGGAATCCCCCCATCTTTAATGTTTTCAAAAGGACCATAGGCAATGGAGACCAAGGCATAGTGATGGTCAAAGTGAAGTGAATGAAGGCTCTTGGTACCATCCATATCAAAGGCTTTGCGGTAGCGGTTGTCGGTATCTTTTTTGTATTCGTTAGGCTCGCTGGTGGTTTGCCTCAGTTTCGAGACGGCTTGAGATAAGGTATGTGATAAGCGTATACGGTTGTTTTCGATTGTGTTTTGAAGTTCTTGTCCTAAACGTACAACGGATGATTCAACCTGATTTTGTTTTTCACGGAGGCGGTTTTCTGTATTAAAACGATCGTAGTGGGTGTTGAGATAATCATACACACGTTGGCTTAGGTTCTCTTGAAATTGGTGAACCGTTTTATCTTGTATCAATAACGTTTTAACGCCTGTTAACATCGCAAATCGAGGTGCGTCATCACGGTTACCCACTAGTTTCTTGGCAATGTTGGCAACCAGTTCATCGGTCGGCGTGAGGTCGTCAAAGCTTTCGATATCATCGGCTTCAACATGAATATGGAATTCTTTCGGGGGCTTGTTTTGCGACCATCCAAATTGAACGGAATCGGGTTGAGATAGAGCTGCAACCTTAGAATACCCTGCCGGATGATTTGGGCGGGCTGGTATGGATGAAACGATTGTTGAATTCGACAATGTCGGAGCCACGGGTGAATGCGGCGGCGTTATCGATGACATATGTGTTGTTCCCCTCACATGTCGTTTGTGTCAATTAAGATGTTTTTTAGCATACCTAAAACATAGTCTGAAATCAGTCTTAAAATCTTTAGCATACAAAAATGCCTCAATGACAGAACATCATCGAGGCATTTAAGATTAAGGTTTAGAGGACTAGGATTAGTACGTATCTGAACGGAATTCAGCGTACGCAGCACTCACGTCTGTGGTTGGTTTTCCTTTGGCATCAGCAATTTCCATTTTATACGTTGGGGTTGCTTTCAACGGAGGATTTAACGCGTGCAAACGATCCATATAAGTTGGCTTGGTGACTTCAAAGAAAACACCAATCGCTTTACGTGGTTCAGGTGTACGAATCTTCGTCAAGGCTTCAACTTCTTTTTTGGTAATTGAAGCACTGTCAGAAGGATCTTCAACCTTACCGCAGTATCCTTCTTCTTCGATATTGTAGATACGAGGAATGGTCTGGCCATTCACTTCGATGTCGGAGCCGAAGAATTCTTTGGTGCGTAAATCATTGTAGGTTGGGCATGGTTGAAGAATATCAACAATAGCCATCCCTTTGTGATTTACAGCACGCTTGATGGTTTCGGTTAAGTGCTTGCGGTTATACGCGTAACTACGCGCTACAAAGGTATAACCAGCACACACAGCCAAGGCCAACGGATCAACACCATCACTGGTGTTTGGTGTTGGCAAGGACTTTGGTTGCTCACCTTGTTCCAATGTTGGTGAGGCCTGACCTTTGGTTAGACCGTACACTTCGTTGTTATAAACAAGGTAGGTGATGTCCATATTACGACGCCCAGCGTGCATAAAGTGACCCGCACCAATACCGTAACCATCACCGTCACCACCGGTTACCACGATAGGGATATCGGGGTTGCAAAGGGCAGTACCCGTTGCAAACGGAATGGAACGACCGTGAAGGGTATGCACACCATAGGTTTGCATAAGGTGAGGCGACTTACTTGAACAGCCAACACCACTGTAGGTGATAACCTGATCGTTAGGAATCCCTAGTTCTGCAAGCGCACCTTGAAGGGCATTTACAATACCAAAGTCACCACAACCCGGACACCAGTCAGAGACGACATCCGATTTATAATCTTTCGGCTTAAATGCCGGTTTTTCTGCAACATTACTTGCCATAAGTCAGTACCACCTCTTTTGATTTCTTTGTAACGGCTTCTTTGATTGCCTGAATGGCTTCGGTTTCAGAAATGGGACGACCCGTCCATTTTTCTACCTGCACATCCATTGCAATTCCGGTTTCCAGACGGTTCAATTGAGCCAATTGGCCGGTGCGGTTCATTTCAAAACCGATTTTCGTTTTTGCTTTTTCAAGAATTTTAGCAACGGCTTCCGCAGGATACGGCGCCATTAACTTCACTTGAAGAACGTTGTAGTTAATGCCATCGCTTTTTAGAATCGGCATTGCATCAAGCAACGGTCCCAGGGTTGAACCCCATGTTAGAACAGTTACATCGGCATCTTTATCACCGTGAAGGGTGTATTGCATTTCTTCAGGGATACTGTTTAATGCGGTTTCTAATTTGCGTTGACGTTTTTCAAGCATCTTGATTCGGTTTGCAGGATCTTCCGTGATGTGACCGAATTCGTCGTGCTCATCACCTGTCATCCAGAAAACACCGTTAGGTTGGCCGGTTACAACACGAGGTGAAACACCGTCTTCATCGGCAAACGCAAAACGTTTGAACTGACCTGGGTAGTCCGGAAGGGCTGCCAAACGAGCCAGCTCTTCATCACTTACCATTTTACCGCGTCTGATTTCGAGCTTGCTCTCGTCAAACAAGGGTACGGTCATTGTGTTGTTACCCAAGCACTTATCAGTCACGATAATAACAGGGGATTGGAATTCATCAGCCCAGTTAAAGGACTCGAATGCCATTTCAAAGTATTCTGTCATCGAACCCGGAGCCGCTACGATACGAGGCGGTTCACCGTGGCTGATAAAGCGGGCAAACAACAGATCCCCTTGTTCGTGACGTGTTGGAAGACCCGTAGCAGGACCACCACGTTGATAATCAAAGATTACAACAGGCACTTCGTTAATCGCAGCCCATCCTAAGCCTTCAGCCATCAAACCAAAGCCTGGGCAGGAGGTTGATGTTGATGAACGTGCACCAGTAATAGCACCACCAACAGCCATACAGATGGAAGAGATTTCATCTTCACACTGAACAACGTTGATACCATATTCAGCAGCCATACCTTCAAGGTAGACGCTCTCATCAGAAGCTGGCGTAATGGGGTAGTACGTTTGGAACTTACAACCGGCTTTAAGTTTGCCTAAAGCAACGGCGGTTGTTCCGGTCATAATCATGGTTGGATCCGCTTCAGGACGAGCCTCAAGACGGTAGGCAAAGTTTTCAACAACGCCATCCAAGCCTTTTACGTGGTCATACGCCATTTGAGCGGCACGCATGTTACCAGGAACCAACTTGGCTTTGCGGCCAGTAAAGATGCCTTTTAATGCACGCTCAAGGTAGGTCATATCAAAATCAACCAAGGCCAAGGACGCACCAACGGCAATGGTGTTTTTCATAATCTGAACTTTAGCCAACGGCATTTCCAATTCATCGGCCAATTGTTGAAGCAGTTGGTTGTATGGCAATGGAATGCGAGTTACTTCAGCGTGAAGGTCCAACTCATCAGGGTTGGTTACATCAGGATCGTAGATAAACGCACCACCGGGTACAACTTCTTCAGCGTGTACAAATGGAGCCGTTTTTTCAAAGGTGGTAAGTAAGTGAACGGGGTCAACGTGAGAGTTAACAGGGGCTTCGCTTACACGCACTTGAAAGTAACTGTGCATGCCTTTAATGGTGGAATGGTATTCCCGTTTACCATAGCAGTTGAGACCGGCAACGGCACAAGCACGAAGGAACAGATTGGCTGACGAATCAACACCGGTACCTTGTATGCCGCCGATGGTCCAAGAGAAATGGTTCACAATTTCAGTGGTCATCGTGGTTTTCCTACCTTATATATTGCTAACAAAAAATAGAGTAATTAACATAATTGCGTAAAATAAAATATGGTTATAAGTCTTTAACCCTATGTATGATAGGGGTTTGGAGTGAGTGTTTGTTTAACGAGGTTAAAATAATGTGTCAGTCGGTCTTTGAAACACGGTAGATTAAAGATTAAACCTTAATCACTTAATTCATCGTATTATCCCCAAAGCAAAAAGCAGGGTCAACGCCTTTGGTGATATTTGTTTGAATTGGTTGATAGTATCTTTTAAAGCATATCGTCGTCAGGTTGTTGAGCTGATACGGGCATTTCCATTATTTCTGCTTTATTATTTACACTGTCTAAGACACGAGTAAAAAACTCTGTGAGCGTTTCTTTAGGGTTCAAGCCTTTAAAAAACCTTGCTTTGTTTGCACGTTGATAGGTTTCGCTCGTTAGTCCGTCGTAGTCAACATCAATAGATTCAAGGACTTCACGGCCATCAATATTAAAAGTAATTGGATTGATAAGACGACCGATTGAATTAACAGGTTTTACATTGAGGGACAGGGTTATGTTATCAGCGAGTTCAGTGTCACCAAGACTTTCTAGGACAACGTTTTTAAAATGACGAAGTCTATCTGGGTGTGTTGTGGTGCTTTTAGGGCTAGTTTTAAGAGCTTCTTTAACTTGTTGTCCAAATTGAGGTGTGTCGGGCGAGATTTGCATGGTTGGTTTCCTTTTAAAATTAACGACCAATCTTAAGATTTCCGTTGCAACTGATGTTGCCGCCTATAAGGTTGCCTCGAACGGTAAGCGTTCCGTTGCAATGCATGTTTAGATTAATGGCATCACCTTTAACCAAAATACAGCCGTTGGTTACCAGCTTGCCTTGGATACGTGTGTTTTTTTCAACAACAACTTGCGTTGTGGACGATCCTTTGGGCAAAGGTGTTTTTTTAAGATTAACACTGCCTTGTAAGGTATATGTGTCTTTGACTTCGTTGTAAGAGACATTAGCTGGGAGTGAGGGAGCTGTTGAGGACTTCCCCTCAGAGCGTTTAAATCGGTTCCAACCAAACTGAACAGCCTGATAAGCTGGGTTCATAGGAGTGTACATGGCAATATTTCCTTCGAGTGGGTATTCAATGAGAGTGGATACCATCTAATTACAAGCGTCGCATTTTATCAAGCTGGGTATATCCAATATTACGTGTTTTGTAACATCTGAAATGACCTACTGCCGTGTGATAGCCAATCTCCACCATATGGCTGATACCCACAACATTTTTCGTATGCAAGAATAATATGCATAAGGTATTCGTTCATTCAATCATTTGTTCACTACCTCAAACGAAGCCAAAAAACCACGCGATTTCCAACTACTCGAAAATATGTTTGACAAATACAAATCGATCGAGTATTATCGAATATACTTTCGAACTACAAAAAGAACGAATGAGATTAACCCATTTAAGGCAGACGAGATTATGACAACCACAACATCACCTGAATCAATTGATAGCCTTCCGGCCAAACAGCGTTTGGTGCTAGAAGAGTTGATTGCCTTTGTTGAAGAAAATGCCATTCCCCCTTCGATTCAACAACTGTGTGAGTTGTGTGGCGTAAGTTCAACCAGCACAATTCACCATCACGTTACCGCCCTTAAGAAAAAAGGCTTTATTAGCTGGAACCCAGCAGAAAAGCGTTCGATTACCATTCGTGAAGATTTACTAGAAGGCTATCAAGCCAAAACCAAGCAAAGTAACCCTAGTGTTTTGCCAATGCTCGGTACTATTGCCGCTGGTGCACCCTTGATGACTGATAGCCAACAAGCTTTAGAGCAAATCAATCTTAGTGAAGACCTTTGTCCTAAAGGATGCTATGCCCTTAAGGTTCGTGGTACGAGCATGATTGAAGACCATATTATGGATGATGACATTGTGGTGATTAATCCAGAGGCTACTGTGCGAGATGGTGACGTAGTAGTAGCGTTGCTCGAGGATCAAGTAGCCACGCTAAAGCGCTTATATAGAGAGAAAACAGGTGTTCGACTTCAACCAGCCAACAGCTCGATGGAACCCATATACGTTACCGACGTCAAAGTGCAAGGTAAAGTAGAAGCAATTATCCGCAAGCTTTAACACTCTAGGCCAAGAATTAGACTCCCTACTCGAATCACACATCAGGCACAGTGGAAGATAGACTAACTACATACCTTTGCTTATATAAGGTTAGGGTTTATATAGCTATAAAGGCATTAAAAATAGCCATCTATCGAATTTTCATCAAACACACAATTTGAGACACTATTTTAACAAGGTTAGACACACCCGTAAGAAGAAACAAGAAAGAAAGTGGAGGACTCCCCAATGACAACTGCTGTAATTACGTTTGAATCCCCAGTATATGAACAACCCCGCCGTTCAGCTTTAGATGAGCAGAACAAAATGGCAATGGACTCCGTTCTAGGCGGTGTAGTTTTATTTGCCATTATGATTTTTCCTTACGTCTTGATGTAGTTGAGTCTTTAATCAGTTCGTTTTGTTTGAAATCAATATGAGTCAGCATCGAGTTCAGTATTCATAGCTTATAAAGCTTTATTGTTTGACATTTTAGATTCGCGTTATCGCCGTTGTTTTAAGCGGTTCGCACCACTAAAAGTTAAAGAAAAAATTTAAAGTTATAAACACGCCACAAATACCTATTCTGCAAGCCGGAGATGTTTGGGAGCCACTCACCCCCAACGTCTCCCTTTTTATTGCAAATTTTTAGTTCTGATGTTCACTTCAGATTTTACTCCTATTTTTATTGAGCTTGCTTTTCTGCTACATTGGGGGAGCTAAAAACGCAATTTGATGTTGCCTTTCTACTTTATAGCACTATAGCCTTTTTCCTTTACTTTTTACTCACACCATAACAAGGCTGATACTTCTGTTACCTCTGTTACTCGTCCCAATCTAGAGACCTTATTGCTTTATGGCTGTTTTATCTTCTTCTACATCCTCAATGGATACCGCTCATCCTACCTCCGAATCATCAAAGCTCCCTTCGTTGGTGGGCTTAACACACGATGAACTCAAGGCGGTTGTGTCCGAGCTGGGTGAACCCGCCTTTCGCGCCGATCAGTTGCACCAGTGGCTGTATGTTAAAAACGTGCGCGATTATGATGCGATGTTGAATCTTAAAAAATCTTTTCGTGAGACCTTGGCCTCTACCTACCGTATTGGTTGCCTAGAGATTGCTGAAAAACAGGTGAGCGAAGACGGCACGATTAAATACCTGTTTCGTATGGATGACGGGCAGATGATTGAATCGGTGCTGATGTATTTTGAAGAACGGGGCACCTATGCCATTTGTGTGAGTACGCAAGTGGGTTGTGCGGTGAACTGTTCGTTTTGCGCGACCGGTAAACTGGGTTTTAAACGTAATTTAAGTATTGCTGAAATTGTGGACCAATACGTGTTGGTGCAAGCTGATAGTGGTCAAGAAGTGCGTAATATCGTGTTTATGGGCCAAGGTGAGCCGATGCTGAATTATGACAACACGCTAGCGGCCATTCGTATTTTAAACAAATCAGCTGAAGTCGGTATTCGCCACATTACGATCTCCACCTCGGGTTTTGTTGAGCACATTGATCGCCTTGCTGATGAAGGCTTGCAATTGACCTTGGCTGTGTCGCTTCATGCACCTGATAATGCGACTCGTGAAGCAATTATGCCGATCAATAAAAAGTACCCTCTTGAAGCATTAATCCCGTCCTTACACCGATATGTGGGTAAAACCAATCGTCGTTTAACCATTGAATATATTTTATTGAGTGGTGTGAATGATACCCCAGAGCATGCCAAGCGCTTGGGTGAACTACTTAAGGGTCTAAAGTGTAATATTAACCTCATTCCATACAACCCGATTGGTGAGAGCCTTGGGTTGGATAAAGACTATGAGCGTCCGTCAAAGAATCGTATTTTCCGCTTTTTTGATGTGCTGTATCCGTTTGGCAAGAAAATAACCATTCGTGTTGAACGTGGTTCGGATATTGCTGCAGCGTGCGGTCAGTTGGCCAACAAGGTAACGGCAAACTAGCTCTGTATACGCCGGATATCAAAAGACGGAATGTGGGGGTGGGTATTGTAAATAATTACGAATTTTCGTGATGATTGATATCCCAATGGTTTGTATTTGAAGGTGTTTATGGTGCCATGTGTCCAATAGTATTATTTCGTAATGAATCAGCAACATAGTACCGATAACCTAGCAATCTTTTTTATGTTTCGCCTTTATATAAACAGACTTATATAAACGAATCGCCAGCCTTTAAGTTTCAGGAACTTTTTGTGACTTCATCTATCACAACTCACCCTAGCCCATTATCAGTAAAACCGACCGATGCTATGCTGCAAAAACAGCGCGCTAAAAAAGTATCGCCTCAGTTTGCTAGTGGTGCTAAAGTGGCAGCCGACACCGCTGTTGACGTAGCTAACTTGGGGACTGCCAAGTTTTTTGAAAAGTTTTTTGGTGGGATGAGCAACGTTGAATTGCGTAAGTTTAACTTGTCTCTAGAGGATTGGGCTGGTCGTTTTATGACCGTGTTTGGTGTGTATATTCCACAAGCTTGGTTTTCGTTAAAAGAAAAGCGCCGTGTTTGGGAAAACAACACCCGTAACGTGTTGGTATGGTTTACGACTTTGGGTGTTTATATTCTTAACAAGAGTGAGAAGTTTGGTCTTAACCCTGTTCTTGATGAGTTTATGCGACCTAAAGAAGATTTAGGTGACTTTGTTCAGCGCCGTATGAGCTCTCAAACGGATCAGCTAAAATCGTTGGTGGAAGATTTTGCTACTGATGTAAAACATATGATTCGTCGCGAAGCTGATAACGTAGGTCATAACCTACCGGCCACATTTGATGAGGCGGCATTCAAAAAGCGAGAAGCGCTGGCTGATAAGCTTAAAACGGCTTTCGTGAATGATTTTATTGAAAATAAAAATACCGCTAAATCCGTTGAAGAAGGCTTGCAAGAGTTTGTGGTGTTATTGCAAACTCAAGCAACCGACGCGGAACCCAAGGCTTTTGCTAAATTTAGTAAAAAAGCAAGTGGTATTGCTTCAAAATTAGCTGAGTGGGAAGCGACTACGCCAGAAACCATATCGGGACTTCGCCGTAAGAGTCAAACTTTCTTTAACAAGTTCCGTCCTGAAAAAAGTTATTTTGAATTGCTTCAGGATGCCCATATCAAATTTAAAACGAGTGATATGAAAAATGCGCACTGGGCAAAACTGGATGACAACAAGGTGCAAACCTTGATTCAAAAGCTCAACGCGCACTCGCAATCCGTTGATGAATTAACAAACGGCCAGTTTAAGTCTGTAAAAGACTTAATGAAGGCGGCATCTAAAGAGGGTGGCCTTGAGCCTGAAACCTTGAAGAAAGTAACGCAGTCCTATCTTCAAGAGGGGTCCGATGCGTTCTGGGGTGAACTTATGGACCACCCAGCCATTATGGAAGACGGTGTGAACAAGCCTTTGGCAGAGATGACCGAAGGGGCGTTTACCAAATTTGATGACTTGCGTCAGGCAGCTTTAAAGAATCAGGTGGGTGACGATGTTCTTGAAAAACTGAGTGAGCATGTTCCTAAGTATTTTGAAAAACTAGGTAATACCTACAGTAAATTCTTAAACCGCCGTAACTTGTTTAGCTTGATTAATGTATCAGCCATTAGTTTGATGACGATTTACATTGTCGGTAACTTGGCGATGAAGGTTATTCTAGCCACATTCGCAAAACTGGATAAGCCGGTTGATTCAGATAAATCTAAGATGAAGACCACACCAAGACCGCCACAAAACCCACTTGTACAGACGGCATCACCCGCTGAATCACAAGCGGCAGCTGCAGCGAGTATTCAAAAGCTGCTGGATGATTTATCCAAGATGCCGATGCCTGAGCCTCAGCAAATGCCGCAACCACAAGCAGCTCAGCAACAATCTGTTCAACAACAACCTGCTTATCCGTCACAACAACCTCAACAACAGTGGCCTCCGCAACACCCTTATTACCAACCTGTCAATCAACCTGGATACCCACCGATTCAGCAACAACCTCAGCAACGTGTACCATCGTATCTGCCTCAAGCCTATTGGCCACAACCGCAATCGGCTCAAGGAATGTACCCACAACCTCAACGACCTCAATTTCCTGTTGCTCAACCTTTTCAACAACCACAACCACGATACGTTCAACCTCAAGGGGGTAGACGTTAATGGCTATGCTAAATAACTTATCCTCAATGAGTAATCTAACGCAACGTGTCTTGTCACAATCTAATAACGTGGCGTATTCATTACGTGGCATCGAGCGTGTACGGACGGTACCTGAAGATCGTAAGGCCGAGTATCTGTTTCGTGATTTTGTAATGACCTTGGTGATGGGTTACTTAACCGAGTTGAGTTTTAGAACCACTGAAACACTCTACACAATGCCTGCCATTGTGGATCAACTTGAGTTAAACCGTCTTCCTCAGCTTTATAGCAAGGGCGGTGAATTAAGTAATCAAGTTCATGGTTATTTTGATACCAGTACAGCTTACAAACGTTTGCCTTCTGGTTTGCAATCACGCATCTTAGGTAGCCTCGTTCGCGAAGACAGTAACTATCTGATTCCTCGCTTATTGCGTAGTGTCGCTAAAACGTTCAGGCTTGAAGGCAACGAAAAAGAACTTTCAAAAACCATTCAAGATGAAGCGTTGTTGCATCACTTGGATCGACGTCTTGATTTTAAAAACTATGTTGAAGAAACTTTAGTCGCTCTGCATAAAAAAACCGGTGGTGAAAATGGTGTGAGCCTCAAAGATAGCCAACGTGTGTTGAGTGTCATTGATCAATTTGAAGGCTCCGTTAAAGAAAGCGCTGCTAGTCTGGCTCATAAAAAACCAAAGGGCTTTAGCTTAAATTTAAAAGCCTTTAAAGAAGTCTCTGAAGAATTAACTGAAAAAATTAAAACTGCTGAAGCTGAAACCATTGCTAAACTTGATGAGGCTATTGATGCTGCTAAAGGATCAAAGGGCACGGCCAAAGCCAAAACTATTTTAAAAGACATTGGCATTGAAGGGCTTGATGATAGCGCTGATCTAGAACGCATTAAAACGTTGGTTGTGGATTACTTTAAGGGCGAAGGCGCCAAGAACACGATGAAGCGTTTCCAGAAATCGAGCGCTTGGTTCAAAATGGCCGTGAGTGT
>CAYGPY010000031.1:0-15916 GCA_964351765.1 uncultured Vampirovibrionales bacterium | reverse complement strand
GAGTGGTACTATGGATACATTTTTAGTGGTTAAGGGGTTTTATTTAAATGATTTTTTATGGATTCCTGAACCAGAAAATGATAATGATATTGAAGAGTTTCTTCAAGCACATGACGTTTATGAAGAAACAGGTATCAAAGTTATGATGCCATTTATTGAAAATGGATTGAAAGTAGCAATACCCATTATTTTTGTATATGTTGTTTTCATTTGGTATTTCGTTTTTTAAGACACGGCTTCATTTTTAATGTCGTTCATCCACTCCCAATGAATACCGTCATCGTGGTTGAAGTAGCTGGTGATCATGTGGTCTAAGACCTCTTTGGTCATTTGGCATTCTTTTAATAGTAGCTCTTCAACAAAGGCTTGGCGTTGGCTATCGGTTAAGGGCAGGTCGCCAGCTTGAGCCAGTTGCACCAGCTCTTCAAAACGCTTTAAGCCCTTTTTTCGGGATTGCGTTGCTGTGGTTTTTGCCTGTGTGCTTTGTGAGCCTGCTTCTAAAGTTGTGTTTAAACTGTTGGTGCCTAAGCCAATAACAGGAGGCACTTGGCCGTCTTGTTGTTGATAACGCGTGCCGGTAACACCTGCGACAAAGTGTAAGCCAATCGGTGAGTCTTTTGATGTGTCGTTTTCTGTGGACAAGTCAAACGAGTAGGTGGTGTTTTGGGTGTCGTTAACGCTATAGTCATTGGTTTGATTTTCTGCACTATCGTTTACAGAAACCAAGGCTAAGTCAGATGATACGTTAGTATTGGCGATAGGCTCTTTTGGAAGCGCTTCTGCTGTAATCGTTGGTGTTGTTTCGGAGATCATTTCAGACATGACAGGTTCTTCAATCACTGCTTCAGTCATTGTCTCAACAACGGGTGTTGGGATTTCTTCTGGTGTTGGTGTCTCGGCACTTACTTCAGTAGTGTCGTCAGTGGGTTTGGATTTAAACATATCCAACAGACTGTGATTTTCAAAATCAGGTGGCATTAAATCGACGTCGGTACCCGTATCAGATTTGTTCTTGGCTTCAGTATCACTTGTTGTGATTGAAACAGGGTCATCCGATGGTGGTGCCATGGCCTCATCAACCGATAGAGGTGTGTTAGAAGCAGGTGGCATCATCGTTTCATCAGAGGTGCTTACTTCAGTTTCAGTCGATGTATCAATGGTTGCGGGTGAGTCTGCCTGTGTATTTGATGGTACAGCAACGTCGGTAGCAGGTGCGGTTGCTGTCGTTGCCATTGGGGCTGGGGTTAAGTCATCAGCCGGAGGGGCTAAAAAGGCAGCCATATCAAAATCGACAGAGGCTACGGGTGTTGCTGGTGCTGGTACGGCTTCTGTTTTAGTGGTCTCAGCACTTTCTACAGTTTCGGAAACAGGCGCCATCTCTGTGCCACTAGGTGCAAAGGTGTCTACAGGGTCTGGTATTGCCGCCTCGTTTGTTATGACTTCAGGCATAGCAAAGTCAGCCATCATTGAATCGGTGGTATCACCAATGGACGTGGTAAAGGGGTCGTCAGTGGTTTCCGCTTCTTCGCCGGCTGCGGATAATTCATTGAGTGCGGGAGTGGTCATTTCGGGCGTGTTTGCTGTTGGGGTGAAGCCATCATCTAAGGTGGCGTCAAAGCCAAGGTCTTCGATGCTTTCCGTGCTGGTTCCAAAATCAGCGCTGAAGCCATCATCAAACGAGGCATCTATTTCAAAGCCCGTCATATCAAACTCACCCATTGATAAGTCGGCATTGTGCATCGACGCATCCAGGTCATCGTTGGAGGCTGTTGCCATGGTTTCAGAAGTACTAAATTCAGAAGTACTTGTCTCTGGGGTAGCCATGGTTTCGGTTGGGTTGTCGCTACTGGTGGAGCTGAAGGCATCACTAAGGTCATCAGGCTGATGATTTGGATCCGGAGCATCCCAAATATCGCCGTTTTTACTAATAAAGGCCATATGATTCAGTCCGTTGGCATCGGTTTGCTCGGCTTGGGTGCCTACAAAATTTTGAACATCCACCTCAGGTAACCTACCAGGTGTGGCGTTTGGGGTTGGCGTTACTGATACTTCAGGCGTACTGGCAGCAACAGGTTCTACATTGACCGGTGAGGCAGCAGTTTGCGCTGGAGCAGGGTTTTCGGCAAACAGGTTTTCAACGGAGAAGTCGTCGTCCTTACTGTCAAAATTAAATGCGTTGTCATCTGGTGTGTAGGGCGCCGCTACGGGTGTCTGTACTCCGGCATCAAAACCATTGTCGCTATTAGGGGTTGGTGATGTGTGAGCAGGGGCTTCAGTTGCCATATCAGTATTTGCAAAACTAGGCGCCGGTGCTGAAGTAGGAGCACTGTGCGCGTTTTGATAAAAATTGGCTAATCCTCCGCCAGCGGGCTTGCCTGCTGTGACGGGTGATTCTGTGGTCGTGTTTTCTGTGGAATGAGTGGTGGCTGTGTTTTCTTGGGGCTCACCGTCTTTTCCAAAAGGCCATAACTTCACGTCCGATACTCCTCAATAGCTTTTTTTAATCTTCCTAAATCTTAGATAGCCGTACTTATATAGACTGATAGTGTGTCGCTTCGTTGTGTGTGATGTCGTGTGAATTAAGCGATACGATACTATATGGACTATGTCGACAAATCTGCTTATCACAGGTATCGGCAGATTTGGGCGAAACTTGAAAAAAATAGGGTAAATTGCCCTGTTTTTGTGATCTTTTGTAAATTCTCGGCTCCGAACCAAAACGCTTGTTTTTATAGCTTTTTAGCTGTATAAGGGGGGCTTAAGACAATTACAGCTTGGGATCTTGGCATTTTTTTGTTAGCATCTTTTAGTGTCCTTTCGCCTTTATCTATATAAGACGTTAGTTCGAGTGGAATAAGACCGCTTAAATAAAAGCCAAATAAACACAGTGGAATGGTTTATATCATATCGTTATGATGGGCTTTATAGAAAAAGAACCTTTACGTTTGCTGTCGCGCTATGACAGCTTAAATATTACTTTTGTTATTTGTACCCACTATTTAAAACCTATTTGGAGACTTTGTTATGGCGTTTGCCTTTTTTAAACGGAAACCCTCGTTAAGTATGCAGGTTATTATTGGTATGTTTGTTGGTATCACCATTGGTGTGATATCTCCTAATATTGCTGAGCAATTACAACCCTTGGCGACCATCTTCCTTCGTATGATTAAGATGTTGATTGCACCCTTGATATTCTCGACCCTCGTGGTGGGCATTGTTGGTACGGGTGATCATAAAAACTTGGGCCGACTAGGTTTAAAGACCATTATCTATTTTGAAATTTTAACCATTCCTGCGTTGATTATCGGGATGACGGTGGCCAACGTATTGAAACCAGGTGCCGGAATGAATATGGATTTACTTGGCTCGGCTAACGTCAGTGAGTTATCAAGTATTACCGGAAGCGTTGACGCTGTTCAGCACCACACCATGTGGGATACGGTCATTCATATGTTCCCAACCAGTGTGGTTGAGGCGATGGCCAATGGCGAAATTCTTCAGATTGTCGTTTTTGCGGTCTTCTTTTCTTTGGCTATTATTAGTGCTGGTGATAAAGCCAAGCCCGTTGTGTCGGCCTTGGAGAGTTTAGCTGAAATTATGTTTGCCTTTGTTGGTAAAGTTATGGCCTTTGCACCAATGGGTGTAATGGGTGCCATTGCTGCAACGGTGGGTAAAAATGGTTTGGCTATCTTTACGATTTACGCCAAGTTGGTTGGCTCCTTGTACTTTGCCTTGGCCTTGTTTGTTGGCTTGGTGTTGTTTACCTCGTGCAAGGTCTTTAGAATTCCGTTTCTTAAATTAATGAAGGGTATTAAAGAACCCTTCTTGTTGGCGTTCTCAACAGCCAGTAGTGAATCGGCTTTGCCAAAAGCAATGCAAGTAATGGAACGCTTTGGTGTTCCTAAGCAGGTTGTAAGTTTTGTTATTCCAACAGGCTACAGCTTTAACTTGGATGGTAGTACCTTGTATGTTGCTTTGGCGTCCTTGTTTATTGCGCAGATGGCGGGTATTGATATGCCGTTAGGTCAGCAAATTATTATGTTGTTGACGTTACTTCTAACGACCAAAGGTGTGGCGGCTGTGCCTCGTGCCTCGTTGGTTGTGTTGGCGGCAACGCTAACCGCGTTTAATCTCCCGCTAGAAGGTGTTGCGGTCATCTTGGGTATCGACCACTTCCTTGATATGGGCCGTACCTCCATTAACTTGGTTGGTAACTGTGTGGCAACCGCGGTTGTGGCACGTTGGGAAGGTGTTCTCGATGATGAAAAAATGGGACGCTTTGGTACCGAAGACGAAGACGTTTACGAAGACGACTTGATTTCAATGCCTGCATAGACAGTGCTCGTATTGAACACGATATTAATAAAAGCCGGCTCAAGCAGTCGGCTTTTTTATTGGTGTTTGATGTAAGAATGACCCTTTCTGGTTTTTCTATTGCCTTTCCTATTTGAAACCGAGACAATAGAGGTGTTATTTCTATAACAAGTCGATGAAGAGGATGTGACTCGTGAGCCAATCAACGTCAACCACAACACCAACCTTGTTGGACGGAAAAGAATTATCGCAAAAACGCTTGGATGTGTTGAAAACAGAGATTGCTGAACTAAAAGAAAAAACCGGAAAAACACCAAAGTTGGTAGTTATTTTAGTGGGTGATGATCCGGCGAGCCACGTATACGTGAATAAAAAAGCAAAGATTGCTGTTGAACTCGGGATGGAAAGCCAAGTTATTACTCATCCTGCTGATGCCGATGATGGTGCCGTACGTCGCGATTTATTTCGCTTAAACGAGAGTGATGATGTCCACGGTATTTTGATCCAACTTCCTTTGCCAAAACATTTAGATACCAATGAGCTGACCTCGTTGATTTTGCCTAATAAAGATGTGGATGGGTTGCATCCCGTGAACGTGGGTAAATTATGGTTGGGTCGCCCAACCCATGCTGAAGCCTGTACCCCAAAGGGGATGATGGTGATGTTGGAGGAACATGGTATTGCGGTTAAAGGAAAGCACGCCGTTATTTTGGGACGCAGTAATATTGTGGGCAAGCCCATGGCTGCAATGTTGCAACGCGCTAACGCCACAGTGACGATGTGCCATAGCCACACACCCAACGTGCAGGACTTGTGCCAGCAAGCTGATATTTTAGTGGCTGCTGCCGGTGTGTGTGAAATGGTCAAGGCCGACTGGGTAAAGCCCGGTGCGGTGGTTCTCGATGTTGGGATTCATCGTATTGAAGACAGCAGTAAAAAAAGCGGCTCGCGTTTAACGGGCGACGTTGATTTTGAAAGCGTGAAATCGGTGGCTTCAGCCATTACCCCTGTCCCAGGTGGTGTGGGGCCGATGACCATTGCGATGTTGATGGAAAATACGGTGCGACTATTTAAAGAAGTGAGTCGTCTTACCTGATTATCCACATAACCAACCCGAATAAAGTGCTGATGGGGTCCGTGATTAGAAAACTAACCACATGGTCGCCTGACGCCTTCGCGCCTTTATGGTATCATAGGCTCAAATCCAACGATAATAAGTGTTTCCATAGATGAAAATCAATTGACTGACAATAAACTTAACCCCTATGTTAACGCTAGAACGATGTGGCTCGCTTTTGTGTTGAGCCACGATAAGATTTTATTATTGTAATGTAATTTGTATTGATAAGAGGAGAGACACAATGACAACTGCACAATGTGGTATTGAGGCCAAAAAATTCGACCTAGCCCTAGACGGTATTTCTGCTGAAACACTAGAACAGCATTACAAACTCTACGAAGGTTATGTCACCAACACCAACAAGTTGATGGACAAAATTGGTGCTTTCATTAAAGCCAGTGACTTGGGTTCGCCTGAATACGCTGAATTGAAGCGTCGTCTTGGTTTTGAAGTGAACGGTGTTGTATTACACGAATTGTACTTTGGCAATATGAAAGCCAATGGTGGTGCGTTATCTTCTGATAGCCCACTTCATAAAGCGATTGTTGAGTCCTTTGGTAGCTACGAAAACTGGGAAGCTGACTTTAAAGCCACCGGTAAAATGCGTGGTATCGGCTGGGCTGTCATGTACAAATGTTCATGCACAGGCAAACTGGTTAACTTCTGGATTAGTGATCACGAGTTGGGTCACCCAGCTGGTTTTACGCCAGTATTGGTTATGGATGTTTGGGAACACGCTTACGCTGTAGATTTCAAACCAACAGGCCGCGGTGGCTACATCGATGCCTTCTTTAAGAACATTGACTGGGATGCTGCTGCAAGCCGTCTATAGGCTCACATAGTCTCATTCATAGAGAATCTATAAAAAGCCGGTGACGTCTGTCATCGGCTTTTTATTTTGAGTTGAGGAAAACTGGTATTGTCCCAAGGCGTAAAGCCAGCTTCGCCATTGCGCTGTAAGGTATCAAAATCTTGCTGTGCGTGTTGAAGTAAGGTGGCTAAATCTAGCCAGTCACAAAAAGGAGGTCGTGTTTTTAAGGGCGTGAGTTGGGTGAGCCCTTTTTTAAATTTGTTGCGTGCGCCAATAAAATTAGCGTCTTGATCCAATTTATAATAGGCCACGCCAATCTGAATCAATCCTTGTAGGAAAGCTTTCTCATCGGTATTCTGGCTTTCAATCCAGAGTGGCTCTAGGATTTCATGAAAGTCAAAATAGGCTTGATCGTTAAAGGCATCAATGCCTTTTTTAAACACCAAAAAAGCATCGGGCTGGTGCAAAACAAGATCGGTGTTTGAATCAGTCAAAAGCAGATACGCAATACAGCGTTAGTTGTCCACAAGGGATTCGGCACGTTGTAAAATTTCAGGCGACAAGCCTTGTTGTTTGAGTGCTTGTAAAAATTTTTGAGCGGCTTCACGTTGCACCGGTGGGGGCACAACACGTAAAAGCTCAACTGCCTTAGAGACAATGGGATCAGCATCGTACCAGCGGTTGCCAAATTTTTCGGGGCGCGATTTTTCGTAGAATGACTCAAGGGTTTCTTTGCCGACTTGCTCTTCAATTTTTTGTAAAAAGCTTTCGGCTTGCGTGCGCACCTCATCTTGAAAGGAGCGCAAGATATCAAGCACTTCAACTAAAACAGGATCATGGTCATACCACCGGCGAATGGCTTCACCAGAAGCATCAGTATTGGTATTTATTTCGTCACTCATGCGTTGCTTGTCCTGTTTTCTCTTTTACCCTGAAACCCCACCATCTTATCTGCGATGGGCTACGACATTACGACTTGGTTTTTTTAGTGGACTTGGAAGCCGTGTTCGCTTTTTTTGCTTTGGCTGCTGCTGCTTTGGCCTTGGCTACTTTGGCTTTTGTTTGCTCTTCAAATTTATCGTTTGGCACACGTCTGATGTTGGCACCAATACCAGCAAATTTTTCAATCAGTTTTTCATAGCCGCGATCGAGATGTTGAAGTTCATAAATTTCAGTTTCACCTTCAGCCATCACACCCGCAATCACCATCGCAGCACCAGCGCGCAAATCATGGGCGTGTACCTCGGCACCCGTCAGTTTTTTATCTAAGCCATTGACAACAGCCACGTCACGCTCTACTTGAATATCAGCGCCCATACGAATGAGCTCGCCAACTTGCTTGAAGCGGTTTTCGTAGATGGTTTCTTTTACGATACTCACGCCATCACACACACTCAACAGTGTCATAAATGGGGCCTGCAGATCGGTTGGAAAACCAGGGTAAGGTTGCGTCACAATGTTCTGGCACTTTAAGCGTTCAGGGCATTCAATACGAATACTGTTTGGTGACGGGGTGGATAAAATGGCGCCCATCTCTTCAAGTTTTTTTGTTAGTGAGCTTAAGTGCACAGGTAATACGTTGCGCACAGTCACGTCACCACGGGTACCGGCCGCTGCAATCATGTAGGTAGCCGCTTCAATACGATCGGGCATAACACTGTACTCAGTACCGTGTAAGTCGGTTGGTTTAACGCCGTGGATAATAATTTCATTGGTGCCCGCACCTGAAATATCAGCACCAATGGCGTTTAAGAAGTTAACGAGATCGATAATTTCAGGCTCTTGAGCTGCGTTTGAAATGGTAGTGGAACCCTCGGCTAGCACAGCGGCCAGCATAATATTTTCGGTGGCACCGACACTAGGGGTATCAAGTAGAATATCCGCGCCTACTAATTTTTTTGCTTCGGCATCCACATAGCCGTGGTCCATACCAACGGTGGCACCGAGCGCTTGTAAGCCTTTAATATGCAAATCAATGTTGCGTTTACCAATGGAGCATCCGCCAGGTTGGGCCACTTGGGCTTTTCCAAGGCGACCCATTAGGGCACCCAACACGTTAAAGCTGGCTCGCATTTTTTGAACGAGTTCATAGGGCGCGCAATGATTGGTGATGATAGGAGCGTGGATGGTGAGTTTCTCGCCATCTTGCTCGACAATGGCACCGAGTTCACGCAGGACATCACCCATTACATCCACATCACTGAGTTGTGGAACGTTGTGTAGGATGACGGGTTCGGCTGTTAGAAGGGCAGCAGCCATTAATTTGAGTACCGAGTTTTTGGCTCCGGTAATGTGAACCTCACCCTTAAGGGGGTGACCACCTTGAATAACGAGTTTTTCTGGCAAAGCCTTAGTCTCCTAATGGGCTTTCGGGGGGAATACGTGAGGGTATCAAATGCGATAAAATGGAACATGTACCGACGTTGTTAAATTGTCACTTGAGGGTGACACGGTCATATCGTGTGACATACTGTCTTTGATACTCTTATCATAGCATAAGATGCCATCAAAAGTGAGGACATGGCTGGATATCTAGACTACTTTCAGGAGAATTAAACCTCATGGCTAAGCCAATAAGCACAAGCAATAATCAAGATAGAATGCGTATATCTTCAATGCCTAAGTCGTTAAATATCGCGCCAAATTCCTTCTATGTGAAGGATACCGTGACCGTGGCAAAACAGATGTTGGGGATGGTGATACAGATTAAAGGCGTGGGTAAAAAACAAATTCCCAAAAAAAACCTGCCTTATCAAACCCCTTGGTACCGTATTGTAGAAACCGAAGCGTACACACAAAATGATCCGTCGTGCCATGCTTACAGACGAAAAAATGGACGGGCTTTAAATATGTATCGCCCACCAGGGACGGCCTATGTGTATTTTACCTATGGTATGTATCACTGTTTGAACGTGGTGACCGAACCTGAAGACACAGCGGGGGCTGTGTTAATTAGATCCCTAGAGCCGTTAAAAATTGAAGACGGCAAACTCGTTTCAATGTATCCTGACGTGCCAGAGACAATGACAAAGACCGCGTTTAAAAAATTGATGCAGACCAACGGCCCGGGTAAGCTGTGCCGGGCTCTGAATATCCACCGGGACACGCATAATGCACTGACGGTGATGGACCCTGCTAATCCGTTGTTGGTGTATCACGATGATAGCTTTGTCTTAAAGCCAAAGGCGATTGAGACTACAACACGCATTGGTATTTCTAAAGCCCAAGAGTACCCGTGGCGATTTTATATCAAAGACAATGTTTGGGTGTCTAAGAAATAATGAACTAAACAAAAAACACTCTGCAATTATCGTTGCAGAGTGTTTTTTAAGAATAAGATGTATTGGCCGATATTAGTATTCTTTGCTGAATTCAAAATCAGGTTCGTCGTTAAAGGCATCCTCTAATACAAATTCACCTTTAGCGGTTGCAATTGGGGTGACTTTGATTTTAACTTCGGCACTAACGCGCGCTGAAATTTTGATGTGGAGTGTGTAGTCGCCTACTTTGTTGATTGGGTTATCCAAGTTTAAGTTCCGACGTTCAACAGCCATGCTGGTTTTTTCTTCAATCACCTTGGCCAATTCTTTGGTGGTGATAGTACCGTATAGCTTACCGGTTTCACCAGCGTTGGCCTCAAGAGTAATGGTATCCAAGTCTTCAATTTTCTTGGCTTTAGCCATATCGTCTTGATATTTGTTCTCAGCCTTCTGTTGAACTTGGTCCATGCGGGCTTCAAGGTCTTTGAGAGCGCCTTTGGTGGCACGTACAGCTGATTTTTTAGGGAAAAGGTAGTTCTGGGCAAAACCTTCGTTTACCTTTACCACGTCGCCAGTGGCGCCTAAAGTGTCAACGTCTTTGGTCAAAATTACTTGCATGATGGGTTCCATCTCCATGGTCATTTAAGATAATAAATCGAATAATAAAAACTGAAATAGCGATACAGGGTGGGTCTGATTGAGGTTAAGCCCCTGTTATCAAAGTCTAAACACGGTTTACACGACACGTTAATTAAATTAGATTTAACTCATAAATTTAATTGAGGACAACACCAAATAGAAAACGTATCATTTGTGTCTATCCAAACTATTACAAACAAAGTGTGTTGACAATCTTTTCTTTGATTAATGTTGATTAGAAATGGAGGATTAAGAGCTAATTCGGTGCAAATTCTATGGGAGAGGTGGCTAAAACACCATGGTTGTTTCTTCTGTTTTAGCGCTTAGAGGGTAGAATCGGCATTCTCGTGTTGTCATCATTTACGATGCCCGACGATTTGTGCTACTATTACCCACGTTGGTTAGTAGTTTTTAATTCTCGCCAATACACGCAATATAAGCTAGATGAAAGACACATTTATGGACGCATTAATCGATAAGCTCAAAGATATGGGGTTTAACACCTACGAGGCCAAGGTTTATTTGGCGTTGCTCAAGCATCACCCTGCCACGGGGTATGAGGTGAGTAAAGAATCGGGTGTGCCTCAAGCACGTGCTTACGATACCCTCAAAGCCCTTGAAAGTAATCAGGTGGCTGTGTCTTTGGGTGGCAAGCCGGTAACGTATCTGCCTGTAGCACCAGAAGAATTGATGGACCGCTGGGAAAATTCTTTTAATGGATCAATGACTTTTTTGCGCGAGGCCTTACCTCAGATGTCGGATGAGACCTTTGAGCCGATTATTAATTTGCGTGGTGAAGATTCGATTCTTAAACACGGCATTGATATTATTAACCGCGCTGAGAAAAATATTTTTCTAGAAATATGGAAAGAAGATGGTGAAAAATTAGCCAGTGCTTTACAAGCTGCCGCCGAACGTGGTGTGGATGTAAAAGTTGTGGGTTACAACGGCTTAGAAATTGACAGCGTGGATGTATTTCATCACGGCATGGCCAAAGACATTGAATCCAAACTGGGTGGTCGTTGGATGATTTTATCTGTGGATGATAAGCACGGGCTTGTGGGTACTGTTTCAGATGAAGACAAGCCGCCTCAAGCCGTGCAAACACGGAACGCGGGGATTGTTTTAATCATTAAAGAGCTCGTGATACATGATATTTTCTTGCTGGATGTGGAGCAAGAGTTGGGTGCCGAGATGGTGAAGGTGTATGGAAAAGACATGCAAAAACTACGGGCCAAAATTTTGGGCAAAGGCTCCGACACCATTGCACACCACTTTAGTTTCTGTTAAATCTAGAGTGCGATAAGTAAGCGAAGGATTCTTGACTATGACTTCTAAGACGACCTCACCGCAGCCGTCTTCCTCTGACGTAACGACTCAACCTAAATCATTCAATACGGTTCAGGCCATGTTTTTATTGATGGTGGCCTTTGTCGTGGGTATTGTCATTTATGCAACAGCCCCTAGTGGGATGGTTCGCGTGTTACTAATGACGGGCTTCACCCTGACACTGTGCTGGTTAATTTACCGCTCACGATAGATGATAACAGCAGGGGTTAAGATTCGCTTAGAAAGCGGCGTGATTCAATGAGGACGGGTAGACCTCTGATGACGCAGAAGAAGACTGAGATATAAACGCTTGCTGTGGCTACCATCATGGTGGGTTCGGTAATACTGGGGGACAGACCAGGGGTGTGACCAAGAATGAGAAACGCAAAAGCGGACGCTTTAAAAAAGGCATACAGCCAGCGGCTGTAGTTGGAACTCACTAAAAATTTGCCCACCGGTGATTGCATCATGGTGTTGTCACCAAAGGCCGTAAATCCTTGTTCAAGAGCAAGGCTGCGCAAGCCATCCACCATCACACCACGCACAATAACCACCAATGGAATCCATAACGGAATCCAGCCTAGGGCAAGGTAGCTCACCCAGTACACCAACTCCACCACACGGTCGCACAAAATATCAATTACGGCACCACTTTTACAGGTTTCGTTGAACTTGCGTGCCACATACCCATCAATGCCATCCATCCAGATCACCACAATGGTGAGGGCAAAGCAGAGTAGGTACACATTTTTTTCAACAGTAAAAAGTAACCCCACCACAACCAGTGCGAGTAAACTGCGTAATAATGAAATCCAATTAGCCATAATAAATTAGTAGTGTGGGGTGGAACACTTGGGCTCCATATTGAGTTTAATGCGAATAAACATGAACGGGTCTATTATTAACTAAACATAAGCCAGACCCAACACAATGGATTGAGGTCGGTATCGCCCACGTTTAGGCAGAGACTGGTGACGTGAGT
This sequence comes from uncultured Vampirovibrionales bacterium, assembly GCA_964351765.1. Classification (GTDB taxonomy): domain Bacteria; phylum Cyanobacteriota; class Vampirovibrionia; order Vampirovibrionales; family Vampirovibrionaceae; genus CAYGPY01. The sequence continues at coordinate 3,461 of CAYGPY010000031.1, read as the reverse complement.
TGTAGATATAAGGCTTCATACGCCTTGGCACTTTGCGGCCAGCTGTGGTCTTCATTCATGGCGCGATCCACAAGCGTGTTCCAGCGGGCTGACTCACCATAGACGGATATGGCGTGTTCAATAGTGCCTTTAACAGCTTCTTCTTTGTAGTCGTTAAAGGTAAAGCCGTTGCCCTTTTGGGGCTCGTTATCCACGTTAAACACGGTATCTTTAAGACCACCGACCATCCGTGCTAGTGGCAAGGTGCCGTAGCGAAGGGCGATTAACTGTCCTAGGCCACAGGGCTCAAAGCGACTTGGCATTAAAAAGATGTCGCTGCCAGCATAGATTTTTTGGGCCATTGATAAGTTAAAGCCAATGAAGGTACGAATGTTTTTAGATTGCTCGTTCAATTCTTTTAAACGCGCCTCATAAACAGGGTCACCGGTTCCTAAAATCACCACCTGCATGCGAGCGTCTTTCATTTCTTCAAGCACAGGCAGTAAAATATCCAACCCTTTTTGATCGGCGAGGCGACTTACAAAACCAAACAGTGGCACACCCGGACGGGTTTCCAAGCCCATTTCATTTTGAAGCGCTGCCTTGCAAGCGGACTTTCCGGGCTTAAAGTTACCGTGGCTATAGGTTTGTGGGATAAAGTTATCAGTCGCCGGATTAAATAAATCGGTATCAATGCCGTTGAGAATACCGGTTAAGGAATCACGTCGGTCACGTAAAATTTGAGACAGACCTTCACCAAAGGTATCGGTTTGAATTTCTTGGGCATAGGTTGGTGACACGGTTGTCAGGAAGTCGGCGTGGGTTAAACCTTCACTCATCCAGTTGCGGTTGTTGTGTTTACCTTGATAGGCTAAGTTGTGGATGGTGAAGATAGAGCGGGTGTTTTTAAAGCGCGCATCATGTTGTCGACGTTCTTTAAGTTCAACCACGACGTTAGCCGTGTGCCAGTCTTGGCAGTGCAAAATATCAGGCTCAAGCCCCAAGCGATGGATGAGTTCAAAAATGGCTTTACCAAATAACAGGAAGGAATTCACTTCAAGATCCGCGTTTCCATAAGGATAAACCGCATCCCGATTACTAATTAAGTCAGGGCTGTCAATAAAATAAACTGGCACAGAGCTATGAGGAAGTGTGCCTTCCCAAACTGAAATCGGGTAGTCTTGCCCGTTCAGTTCACATGAAAAATCAAAGGGGAGCTTTGACAGGTTATGGGTTTCGGGATCAATTAAGCCATAGCGTGGGGTGATCACCACGGGTGAAACAACACTTGTGTCAAAAGCCTTGGGAAGACTGCCCATTACATCGGCAAGGCCACCTACTTTAGAAAAAGGAGCCACTTCGGCACTACAAAAAACAACGGTTTTTGACATAGCAATCATATCCTGTCTAACGTTATATGAGACCGTTAAAAAAACGAGTGAAACACGGTCGCGTCGATTGCGATGATATCGCAACATGAACGGACCAAAATCGACTTCTACTAATAAAACACAAGGGTACGGGTCATGCTAGCACTTTGTGTGATGAGATGACTTACTCTTGAGAGGCAGAGGAATTTAGAATCCGTCTTCGTCTGTCATGGCGTCGTCATACTCGCCGTCGTCCCCTTCGCCCGAAGTGCTGGAGGTAACCGCAAGTTTGGTAATTCCTGCCCACTGAGCGGCATCCATCGCTGCGGTGAGCGCTTCGTGGCTGGAGTCTGGGTTGGCTTCGATGACCATCCCTTCCGGAAATTCTTCAATCAAGCCTTTAATTTGCTTGCCGAGTACTTTGCCTTCGGTGGCTTCATCGTTTACTAAAAATAAACCCGCTTCATCAATGGCGACTCGAATCACTTTGGGGTCCTCAGTGATCTCTTCCGATGGGCCCATCGATGGCACAGAGAGTTTTAAGCCTTGATAGTCAAGCATCGGTGCCACCACCATCATAATGATCAGTAGTACGAGGAAAATATCAGTTAGGGGCGTGATATTAATCTCGTTAAAGGTCTTACGGCTATTGTTGTTGCTTGAAGCCATTGGGGCTACGGTCTCCTGATTGAGGGGTAGATTAATTGGGGGCTTAGTTCTCTAAAACATTAAGGCCAGCGGAGCTTCCTGATTCAAGTTCTTGCTGGCGATCGCTTGATAGGGATTCACCGGCAACCGTTACTTTTTCATATTCAGCATCACGGGCGGCTTCTAAGATTTTCATTACCACGCCACTGCGTGTGGTTTTATCCGCACGAATCACCACGTTTTTTTCTTCTACCTGATCAATGTAACTACTCAGCTTACTGGTCAACTCGCTTTCGGTTGTGGGTTCACCCATTACGTAGAAGTCACCTTCTTGGGTTACTTCTACGGTTACTTTGCCCGGTTCAATGGAGCTACCACTATTGATTTCAGGCGGTGTGATATCACCACGAAGTTGCTGCATCATCGGTGCCACCACCATCATAATGATCAGTAGTACGAGAAAAATATCAGTTAAGGGGGTGATATTAATCTCGTTAAAGGTTTTTTTATGTTCATAACCTAAAGACAAACGGATGCGCTCCTTGCTTTACAGATGGATGATGACAAGACGACGGTTTAATTTAGCGTACGGCGGTTTGTTGATATGCCATATCACGACGATCAGCAAAGCTGAGGAAGAGGAGTTTCAATAATTGGAAATCATCTTCGTAGCGGCTTACAATCGACTGGAAGTAGTTGTTTAGGGTTACCGATAGGATAGCAACCCCTAGACCGAAACCGGTCGCGATCAAGGCCGAAGCAATACCAAACATAATGTCTTGGGATTGGGCGTTTGAACTTTTAGCAAATTCACCAAATACCAATAGAATTCGGATAACGGTCGCAAACAAGCCTAGATAAGGGGTGATGGTCGCAATGGTGGCCAACACGGACAAGTATTTTTGAAGTTTACGGCCGGCCAATGCGGCGGTAATATCATAGGAGCGGTCAAAGCTTTCTTTTTGCTCGCTTAGTACGCGCAAGCCTTCTTCAGAAACTTCGCCAATAATGCCACCAAGTTGGGCACTCAATAATTGGGCTGCATCCAAGTTGTTGCGTTGTAGTTCACGTTGCAAACGGGTGATAAATTGAACGACATCACGCTTGTTGCGGTCGTAAAAGAACCAACGTTCAATGGCAACGGCCAAGGTAATAATTGAACAGATAAGAATAGGCAATAGTACAGCCCAATCTTCTCTAATGGCGTAAAGTAAAATATCCATAGTGTGGTTGGCTCCTCGTTGGTGATCACGGTGATCGGGCAACTCCCAAGAAACGACTAAAGTGCTTTTAGATGGTTCGGGGTGCTCTCTCTACATTTTAATTAACTAAAACAATGGGTTAAATACTTAAGATGCGGGGTTGGTTTTAAATGTTCCAGTGTTTTTTGGAACAACTCTCTTTATGAAATGCTCTTTTTTATTGAGACTTCAATACATTATAGCCAAAGGTGAAGTCAATCGG
>CAYGPY010000030.1:0-16113 GCA_964351765.1 uncultured Vampirovibrionales bacterium | reverse complement strand
GCCATAGCCCGCCACCAAGCATAAGCTCACCAAGCGCCACCAGCCTTCTCGGTATAAAACAAAGTCACCCAGCACACGCCAGATTCGTTCAGGCAATTCATTCACGTGCCACAAGCCATCCGTGTAATGCCCACCGGCACCCATAAACTGCATTTGCTCTATAAAGGTCGGCATCCATGGTGAAAACGTAAGCAGGGTTACCACCAAACTCAAGGCAATCCAACGCCAACAACCCGGATATAATTTCAGCGAGAGCAACAACGTGACAACAATAAAGGGCGCATAAACATACTGACTCAGCATGCCCAAGCCACTTAACACACCCAAGCCAACCCACTTGGCTCGACGATACGCGGGTCGCTCAAACTCGGTGAGGATTAACGAGATCGATAATAATGCCAGCAATAAAATCCACGTATACGGTCGAGCGTCTTGCGCATGCATCACCTGATACCCCGACAAGGCAAACATCGCTGAAGCTATCAACCCCACATGGTGCCCCGCCAAAAGTCGAGCAATATAAAAGACCAGCGGAATACAAAAAATACCAAACAGAATCGCAGGCAGGCGCAACGATGTATTGGTCATCGCGTCGGCACCCACAGTATGCACCCATGCGCGCATCATGCTAAAAAACAAGGGTGGATGCACGTTCTCTTTTAAAACCGCCCACGTGGCTTGCCAATTTTGAACGCCTTGAGTTTGCGTTAATTGCGCCCGATACTCCCCAGCAGAACGGGGCATCTCGGAATCAAAACGTTCGCCCTTTAAACGATACGCCACCGGATCCACCGAGTGACCATAACTACTGGCAATGGTTGCTATTTCATCGGCCCAAAAACTTTTACTCTCTAAATTGCTCAAGCGCAAACCGGCGCCCAGTAACACAATCAAAATTAGCACGATCCATGTTTGCTTGGACAGAGGATTCACCGATGGTCGATTTGGCGATGCACCCAACATTATTAATCGCCATCCTTTTGCGGTGACGTGGATTGAACGACGTTAGGAAAAAACAACGCTTTAAACTGGTTTTGATTCACCGAATCCTCGCCAGCATCGTGATGCATCACCACGGCAACAATAGGAATCAAGGTCATGAGCAAATAATTTAAAATATGGGCCTGACCCAGCACCGTAAAATAAAACAGTTGCGTCACGGATAAGGTAATCAGCACCTTACGCAACAACGCGCCTTCAGGCAACAGAAACACCAACGGAAACACCATTCCTAAATACCACGGGTACTGCTTCAAGCTGGCCAGCAATATCAACACAGCCATCATGCGCAAGGCAGTCTCAATCCAGAACATCGGGGTAAGGGTATTCTCATTTTCAGCAGATTTTGACTGTTTCCAAAATGCCCACAGCTGCGTTGACCAGTAGAGTGCAAATACACCCAGAAGTATTTGTTTTAAGACATAACGCACCTGTAATTTGTACTGATAAAAATCCGTTAAAAATGGCACTTGTTTTACCAGTACCAAATACAAGTGATACCACATCGCATGAAACGACGCATGGGTAACCGTCGCATTTCGAGCCATCTTATCAAACGGTAGGTTTTGCCAGTCGTGTATATAAGGAATGGCGATCGTCAGCAATAAAAGAATGGATATAGCGCCACCATTAAACAACGCACCCCAATCTTTTTTACGTATCAGATAGATGAGTGCAAACGGAAGTGTCACAATCGGTGCGTACTTAATAAAGATGGCACATGTTAACAAGGGCAACAGCGCAGTACGCTTTCCAAAAATTAGCGACCAACATGCCAAGGCTAAAAAGAAACCCATCACCATATCGTTATGCCCATTGGCAATATGGTGCATCATAATCAGCGGGCTTAACCAAAACAAATACAACGTGCGCTTCATCACAACCTTGTTGTTGCGTGTGAGCAAACGCGCGCATGAATAAATTAAATACGCCGATAAGCCATACAATAAAAAATTCATCGCTTTAAACAGCATCACCGTCAATACAAAATTTCCGCCACCTAATACACACAGTAACTTGGTAATCAAAATAAACAAAAACCCATACGGGCTTGGATTATTGACCCAATGGTTGGTCAGCATCGGATCGTCTTTCCAATTTGGAATATCATCGACCACAAGCAAATAGGGATTCATCCCGTAATGAGCCTGTTGCCAGCCTCGATTAATATAACCAAACACATCCGTAGAGTGAAAGGGCACAATAAAAAGCGCCATCAATCCCACGCCAATCCCCAACATCACAATGTGCCTTAGTGGCACGGCTTGTGGATCATCATCGGCCCTAAACAACTGCACATACCCACCCAAATAGGCGACCGACATGCCGAGCACCAAAGGCCAGATAAAAATTTCTCGACTAATACGCGGACCCGAAAGATCACTAGCATAAAACCACATCAACGCCGCATACAAACAAATCATTAATGTGCCATAGGCACCAAAAGGCAAAAGCTTTAACGTGCGACAACCCACACCCAAAAGGGCATTTACTTGTTCTTGCAATTGTTGTTGAACCGTCATCATAACCAATCAAAATTAGTCGTATTCGTAGGCTTGAATGTTAATTTCTAAGACTGTCATTTAAAGAAAGAAGCGAAGGGAATTTAAATCATTCACCTTCGCTTCTTGATACGCTTATCTTATGTGGGACATTGTCTCACGTCTATGTTCTCAGACAGATAGATGTTCTTTAATAACGTAATTAAGCCTTACCCGCCATTTTCAACATTTCTGCCTGAATCATATTACTCACCATCTGCTGAAGCTCGACTTCTTGAGTGGCCTTGGCAGGGAAGCGTCCGCGTTCGATACGGTTAAAGGCAAGTGTTAGCACGTTTTTATAAACGGCCTTTAACTCACTGGCTTTGGCAAAGCCTTCGTACAAGGGTTTAAATTCGTTGTTTAATAACGAGTCCACATCAGCGGTCTTAAAGCGTTCGACAATCTGAGTCAGATCAGGATTGCTTAAGTTAGCCGCCAAACGTTGTGTGGCCTTCTTAGCACTCAGTTTCTTGGTTTTATTATCAAAGTCACCGTTGGCTAAGCCTTCTTCAACAAATTTATCTAAGTCTGTCGGCGGTACAACCGCATCCACTAGACCCAAGGCTGCTGCTGTTTTAGCATCCAAGGCTCCAGGACCACGTCCTTTTTCATCAGTCAGTGCACCTAAGGCCATTAAGGCTTTAGCCGCGTGTGTACCGGCACGTTTTTGAGTCCGTTCAGTACCGCCCCACGCTGGAAAGATACCGTACTTCAACTCCGGCAGTCCAAGGCTCGCTTCCTCACTGGCCACAACATAATCACAGGCCAATGCAAGCTCAAGCCCGCCACCCAAGGCAGTGCCATTCACTTTAGCAATGGTTGGTTTGCTGCTTTTTGCAATCGCATCAAACACAGCCACACCTGATTTTAGAAAGCCCGATACTTTTGGATACACTTCATCAGGCTGAGCTCCCGACATCAAGGCTTGGGTCAACGTGTCTTTCACCGCAAAAATATCAGCACCAGAAACAAAGTGCTTACCGCCAACGCTCTCAAAGACGATCTTCTTCACTTTCGGATCGGCTTCTGCTTTTTCAAAGGCAGCCTTCAAACCATCTAGCATCCCTTGATCCAACATGTTGGCGCGCTGAGGCTTATTAATGGTAATGGTGCTCACACCGTTTTCAACACGACTCTGCACATAGTTAATATCAAAACCCTTACCTGAGGTGGCGTTGGTTTTTAAAATGTTGGCAACGGTAAAGTCAGGGTTGGTTTGATTGTATTTTTCAACCAATTCCAACGCACGTTCAGCACCAATACTATTGATATGATCAATGGGCGATAACTCCCACTGAGTGGCCACTTGGCAACCACGATTAATATCTTCAGGGGTCGCAATGCCGTCGTTAATAATTTGAGCTGCCACACCAATCATCAAACCTTCAAAGCGATCTTTAAAGCCTTGCAAACGATTGGTCAGCATATCTTCAGGCTTGTCGCTTAGTTCAAACTTCAAGGCATCAAACTTGGCTTGCGCATCGGGCTCACGCCAGTTAATCGCACGAAATGCTTCTGATTTAGCAAGCGTCGTCTTCGCTGGCTTATAGCCTTCGCCCAAACCATTGTGCAGGATCTCGGTGATTTCACCAATCAGGCCCATGTATTCTGGCATATTCAAGCCACTCATTGGCCCTAAGCCTAAGCCCAGCTTACTGTAAGTTGGCCACAGGACTTCTTTAGCCGCCTGTTCAATGGTGGTACTTAGCTTGCGCTCAACGTCTTTAAGCGCTTTAGCAGAAGGCTCCTGACCATTATTGGTTCGTTTATAGGTATCAATAAAGCTCGCACGCTCTTCATCCCAAATCTTGATGCCTTCATTCATATACGGCACCAACATGCGGTTGACCACATAACCCGGTGCATCCTTACATAAGATCGGTGTTTTACCAATCGAGCGCACAAAAGCCATGGTTTTCTTGACTGTTTCAGGCGACGTCAGTTTACCCGGAACCACTTCGATAAATCGGTTTTGATGTGCTGGCAAGAAGTAGTGCAAACCAATAAAGCGATCCGGACGGTTGGTCGCCGCGGCCAAATCATCCACACTTAAGGACGACGTGTTGGTCGCTAAAATTGTGTCAGGACCCATATGCGCATCGAGTTTTTGAAATAACTCGCGCTTGGCCGTCTCGTTTTCAAAGATGGCCTCCACCACAATGGCGGCATCTTTAGGAATATTGGCAAACGTGTCATTGCTGTAACCACCGGTTAGCTTGGCTCTCACATCATTGGCTTCGTCTTCAGTGATAATACCTTTTGATACGGCCTTGGCTACTTGCGCTTCAATTTTGTCACGACCACCTTGTACAAAGGCGTCTTTGGCATCATGGATAGCCACCGGAAAACCGTAGTTCATCATATTGAGTGCAATGGCTGAGCCCATGGTACCGCCGCCACCAGAAACCACAGCCCCTTTGTCTTTTAAGACATCAACAAAGTTCTTGTCGGCCACGGCGTTAGCTTTACCGGCAAATTGTAATGAAAACGTATCGGCAGCAGGCGCTGATAGATTGAACGAAGGCGCCATTTTAGCTGGGCGTTGAAATTGAACCGGTAATGTTGGCAATAATGATGATAAACGCATAATGATGGTTCTCCCCTAATACTATTAAAAAGCAACATTAGTGCGCCTTTTAACCCTAATAAAAACTTGAATCAGAAATGATGAAAAAACAACTAGTTATAACAAGTGTTTACTTGCTCTATCAGTGGCTATAGCGTATCTGGTACAAAGCCCAAATCTGCCCCTCATAACCACTAAAGATTGCATTAAATGTATCGTAAACATAGTCCTAGGGCAAATAAAACAATCATGGAACTTGTTCATGTCCCGTGCGTCCGTTAGAATTGGGTAATAAGATCCATATTAGAGAGTAGAGTGAGGGTTTCCCACCAATGCATTTCACACATCGTTTTTCCAAATTTGCTTTAAGCATCACCTTAAGCAGTGTTGTTGGCCTAAGTTGCCTTGCACCTCAAAACGCTCAGGCGATTGATATGCTGCGTAATGTACCCTTGGACATCTCTAGCTATAGCCAATCGGCTGAATTTCCAAGTACCTTCACCTCTGCCGAGGAAGTATTAAATATCCTAAACGGAAAGCGCACGCTCCTTTTGCATATGGAAGCCTTGCGTCGGGCAAATTCCGATTTAGCACCGGCTCAAAAGCAAGAACTCATTCAAAAATTACACGATCGCCACCGAGCGCTTCATGAAGATGCCGTTCGTTATTTTGATTATGGCTATGCCCAATTGGTGATTAACAACAACAAAACTGGTTTATTCTTCTTGCGCAAAGCCAACGACGCCATTAAAAGTCAGTTTAGTAGCTTGGCCTATGCGATGGCTGAGGCTGAAGCCGAAATCAACCTTGAAAATGGTAACGGCGCCGAAATGACAACCCGTAAGATGAACGTGATGTACAACTTACGTGATGCCGTTAAAAAAGATGCGGATCATCCTCGTAAAGGTTTCTGGCCAACATTGGTGCGCACCATTGAAAGTTTAAAAGCGTTGCCTGCTTATGAAGAAGTCACCACAACGGATATGAGCTTGCAGTATGTGCCTTACGGTTCAAGTGCGCTGCCTCAATCCACGTTTAGTGTTGCCAACCATCTTGATGATGGCCGTATCGACCCAACCGAAGGAACCATGCTTTGTGGTGGCGATGTGTACCACCCCATTGAAACCGAAACGCTCTTAAACGAAAAACACGTTTCCTTGCGTGGTGATGATGTGCCGTATCACGTGAGTTTTTACAAAAGCGGGTTGGATGACGCCGGACGCGAGCGCTTTAGAGTGGTTGTGGCGGATGCCAAGGATCACTTGATCAAGCAGTTTTTCAGCTATCAAGCGCCCTATATTATTGAAGACATTGAGGGTGATGGCGAGTTCGAATTTGTATTACGCCAATACGACGAATCCCCAATGGAGCCCATCGAAGTCTACAGAATGACCGGCACCTGCTCGCTAGAAAAAGACACAGACATTGTCGAGTATTTTAAATAAGCGTTTATTTCAGATAAAATAAACGAATGCTTGATAAACACCTTGAAGAAAAACAAAAGGCTCAAAATAACGAGCTCCCCATAGGCAAAATTATTCTGGTTTTGGTTGTTGTTTTTGTGTTGATTGGCTTTGGTATTAATCACTATGCTGAAAAACAAAATAGCCAACAGGCCGAAGAACACTACGCTGAAGCGCAAGATCATTTTAGAAAGAGCAATTTAGAAGCGAGCCTCATCGACATTGAAAAAGCACTTCGGCTGAAAGAAAAGCCTGAGTACTTGAAAGTTAAAGTCGATATTCTCTACAATCAAAACAAAGCCTCTGAATGTAAAAAAACACTCAAGCAGCTTCTGCACTATGAACCCGATAATGCACATTGGTATAGCTTGGTAAGCCTTATGGCCTACAATGAAGGCGAGTACGAAGAGGCCATTACGTATCAAAAAAAATCCATTGAAATCGAACCCGCTAATGCCGATTATCAGGTCAAACTAGCCAACCTTATGTTTCATAACAAGGGCAGTAAAGAGGCCGTTCCTTATTACGAGGAACTTATTAACAACAACCCAGAGTATCAACATGCGTGGGATCAGTACCTTCTTTCGCATCTTAACTCCGGTTATTATGATGAAGCACTTGCCATTGCAGAGCGTGCGGTAAAGCAATTTCCCAACAACAGTCATCTATATCTTTCTCTAGCTCAAGCTTACGATCAGCTTGATCATAAAGAGGAGGCGGTGGCAGCTTATCGTAAATCGCTTGAATTAAAGCCTATGGCCAATAGCATTGCCGCCGATCGTATTTTTAAGTTAACGGGAAAGCGCCCGCCGGTTGAGCTAGAAAACATGAACACGGAGACCGTCTCGTTCACCAGTAGTGGCAAGGTGATGTTTATCAACGCCTTTGTTAACGGACATAAGGGTAAGTTTTTACTTGATACGGGGGCATCGACCTGCGTTATTTTTAAAAGCAAGGCCACAGCCTTTGGCCTAAAACCCAGTGGGTTAAAAATGGAAGCCGAAACCGCAAACGGGATTATTCAAACCCCCATCAGTTTTGGCAGTGTGCAAACAGGCAAGCACACCATAGACTCCGTGCTGTTTGGCATTATCCCCGATCCAGAAAAAATGAAAGCCGACGGTATTATAGGGATGGACTACCTAGATAACTTCCGCTTCGAAATCGATCAAACCACCAAAAAAATCACGCTGAAGCGTTAGAATAGATTAATCCTCTTCAGAGATAGCCTGATATTTTTTTGCCATATCTTTATTTCCCATCTCACGATAGGCCGTTGCAATATATTGTGCCACCCAAGGGGCATCTTCCTCATCAACATTGTTAAACTGAGGTTCAAGCACCCTAATAATTTTGTCATACTCTTTTAAGGTGTCCCAACATTTAGCCATGCGATAGATATAAAATGCTTTAGGTTCTTCAACCATATCAAGATAGGCTTCAAAGTTTTCACTTGCTAATTGATAATAATTTAAGGTAGTGTGCTCAACCTTCTCGTTATCACTTTCGGTTTTTATTTCCATATAAACATTGGCCAAAACTGCAAACAGCTCAGGCTCTTTAGCTTTATCAATGGCTAATGCTTGCTTCAAATAATAAGACATTAGCTCATAATCAGATGAGTCGACGAGCAAAATTGCTAATGTACGATAAAGATGAAAAAGCGACTCAGACTTCTTTATAAAACCAAATTCCTCATGAAGAAGTAACGTTTTCTGTCCGTTAGAAATAATTCGCTCTATATACTGGTCATCATCGTTATCAATGTGCAATGCTAGATAATTAAAAAATAAAAAATCATAAACATCAAATTTCTGAGCATCATCTAAAGCACATTCAAACTCTTTATGAGACCGAACTCTTTCTAAGAAAATAATCGCATCAGCGTATATCTCTCTTGAATGTAAATAGCGAGCATAATTAAACAAAGGAGCTATATCAACTATTTCAACATTTGAGTTCTTCAAAGCCTTTTGAAAATGAGAACTTGCTTTTTCCTCATCACCTATATCATCAAATAAATTTCCTAAACTATTATGGACCATCCAAAGTATATCCGTATATTCTAACGCTTTCATACCATACTCTAGGGCTTTGTCATATTTTTCTTGCTTTCGTAAAACGATTGATAAATTATGACTTGCTCGCCAGTAGGCATCGTCAAGGGCAAGTGCTTTTAGATAATACTCAACAGCATTGTCTAGCTGTTCCAAATCACCATAAGCACGACCCACATTCTTTAAAGCTTCTGGATTCTTTGGTGCAAGCTCAAGTGCTTGTTCATAGCACATGAGCGCCTCATCGAGCTTTCCCTCAGCCCGATAGGCATCTGCCTGATCACGAAGCTTTTCGTACTCTTCATTGCTCACCATAACTAAAGTCTAACTCTTGCGTCCACCGCCGGAGCCGCCTTGGCCACCGCCGCCGCCTTTACCTGGGCGTGATGAGGGCTTGCGTCTTCCTTTGTGTCGGCTGTTGCTGTTGGGGTGTTCGCTTTTACCGCCGCCACCATAGCTTCGCCCACCACCGGAGCCGCCTCTCCCGCCTCGGCCACCGCTTCTGGCGTTTTTATCATAACGCTCACGTCTTGCGCCACCCTCTACAAAAGGCTCTTCAGAATCTGGATGAGGCAGAATGGTTGTTTTGGCTTTTTTCTGTAAACGCTCTAAGTCATATTGCTCACCCGGTTGGGCCAACGTAATGGCAATCCCTCGGCGACCCGCACGGGCGGTTCTACCGATACGGTGAATATAATAATCCGAATCCGTTGGCACATCATAGTTAATAACATGCGTCAATGAATCCACATCAATACCACGCGCCGTGATATCGGTAGACACAAGAAGCTTAATTTCTTTCTTCTTAAAGGCTTCCATCACCTTCTCCCGATCGCTCTGGAACATCGCTCCGTGCAAGCAATCAGCGGAAATTTTGCCGCGCAAATACCGTGCCAATTGCACCACATCACGCTTAGTTTCACAAAACACAACGCCGTAAAAATCGTCGTTATGTTCAAAGAATTTTAAAACCTGCTTGGGCTTATCATCGGCATTGACCACATAAAAATACTGATCAATATTAGGCTTATCCACGCCCTTGTTCTTGATCATCACCTCTTCAGGGTAATACTGATAGTTGGTCGAAATTTGACGGATTTCTGGTGAAATGGTTGCTGAGAACAACCACGTCATACGGCCTCCAGGCAGGTTACGCAAAATGGATTCGATATCATCACGAAACCCCATGTCCAGCATTTCATCCGCTTCATCCAAGACCACGGTTCTGGTGCGGGATAAATCAATCGTAAGCTGGCCAATGTGATCCAAAATACGACCCGGTGTACCAACAATAATATCGATATCACGCCCACGTAGAGCTTCTTTTTGATTATAAATCTTTTCGCCACCGTAAACGGCCAGCGCCTTAATACCTTTAACGGCACCCAGTTTGTTAATCTCTTTGGTGATTTGGATAACCAGCTCACGCGTCGGGCCAATCACCAAGGCTTTAATATGGTTGCCATCATCAGGCTTTACCATCTCTACCAAAGGCAAACCAAACGCCACTGTTTTACCGGTACCCGTAGGGGCTTGTCCCAAGAAGTCGACACCCGTCAACAACACAGGAATAGCCTGCTCTTGAATGGGCGTCATATGCTTATAACCCAGTGCCGCTACAGCCTGTTTCACTTCATCCGAAATGGAGAGCGTATCAAAGCCTTTACCGAGCGCTTCTTCCTTCGGTGGCGTGGTTTCAGGGGCATCATTATTGGATTGGTTTTCGGGCGAGGTGTCAGTCATAAAAATGGGTTTCTATTCGTTGGGTTCAATTACAGATGGATTAGTCTCTTCATCTGCATTAAGCGTAACATAAGCACCGGCATCTTCGGTAGTGATTTCAGCGGACTGTTCCGTCGCCTGATCGTCTTGTTGCTCATCTGGCTCAGGCACCTCTACGGCGGCTTCCTCTTTAACAGGCTCTCTGTAGATTTGCTTTAGGGCTTGTCGAGCCAGTCGTGACAAAGGCATTGGGATATCATCATTACGGCTGAATTGACGTAAGATATCGCTGGTTCGGCGTAGAATTCGGACCATATCACCTTCTTGAATATTGGTATTACTCAACAGACGGTTCCAGTCCATGTTTTGCGCCCAAGCTTCCACCAAGCCACTTGCCATCGGGTTCATATTTAATGAGGTGTCAACGTTGTGTTTTTGCTGCGCCTTATGCACGCGCTTCATCAGTACCACCATATCCTGAAGCACTTCACTCACAGAGTGAGACACATCAAGCTGGCTGTAATCACGAGGTTTGTTGCTGTCATTAACCAAAGCGCACGCCATTGCCGCCAATTGCTCGGCAGTTAAGGATTCCAAGTGCTTACTCAATACCGCTTCAGCAATAAAGTATTCATTCTCAGCACGGATATTACCCGCCAGCTCACCCTTATCTGTAGGGCGATCGTTCTCGTCGATATAGCCTTTGTCTTTAAGTAGGTTGTATAAATTTAAGAACTGACGCCAGTAGATATCCTGCTCACGTTCATAAATCCCTGATAGGTACTTCACTTGTTTTTCAAGGCGCTTGGTGCGGTGCAGTTTCTTCTCGTGCTTTCGCAACACCTTACATGATGAGCAAGGGGAGTCTTTAATGCCTTTTAAGAGATTATCTTTTTTGGCTTGCTCTTGATTAAGCTGCTGAATAATAGCTTGCTGCGGGCCGTGTTGCTTGATCTGTTTTTTTAGAATGCGAACAAACTTCTCCGTTTCATCCAACATGTCGTGACTTCGCAAGAAATGTTTAAAGTCTTTATCGGTCAGATCATCAGGGCATTCAAAGTTTTGTAACTCAGCCAGCTCGGATTCTTTCTGACCCAGCTCCACCATAATCGGTTCAAGCCGACGAGCTGAGGTAAACTGACCAAAACTTTTACGAATCAGAAATTCGGACTGCTCCAACGTATGGGTTTTTAAGAGGTTTAGCACCATGCCATAGGTCGGGGTGAATTGGCTATTCAATGGATCTGATTTACTTCCAGCAAGCGTTGCGGCTTCACGGGCACCTTCATAAGGCGAGCTCACCACAACAACATAACCAACCTCATCCATCCCACGACGACCGGCACGGCCAGCCATCTGGTGAAATTCGTTGGCGTGTAAAATCCGGTGTCCTTCATCCACACGCTTGCTGATTTTCGTAATCACCGTCGAGCGTGCTGGCATGTTAATACCGGCCGCGAGTGTTTCTGTGGCGAACACAGCCTTGATTAATCCCTCTTGAAAGAGCGATTCTACAAGGTGTTTGAGTGCTGGCAATAAGCCCGCATGGTGACTTGCAAAACCATTGGCAATAAACGGAATAAGGGGGTTATCTTTTAAGAACGGGTAACGCTGTAAATACTCATCCATTAACTCACGCAGGCGTTTTTTCTCTGGCAGGGTTAACAGCGATAAATCCCGTGTGTTTTTTAAATGCAGATCGCAATCTTTACGACTAAAGATAAAGAAAATGGCCGGCAACATATCACGCTTGTGCATTTCTTTAATCAGATAATTGGGTGCAAAGAAACGCTTTTCTTTTTTATGGCGATTCCCTTTAAGGTTATTACCCAAGCGCTTATTCAGCTTTCCATTTTGCTCAAGCAGTGGCATCAAGTTATCGCGATCAAAATACATAAAGCGTAACGGCACCGGACGATAATCAGTTTGAATTAAATCTGTATTGTGATGCACATTATCAATCCAACGCGTCAATTCGTCGGCATTGGCAACGGTCGCACTCAACGCGATCACCTGAATATGATCAGGGCAGTAAATAATGGTTTCTTCCCACACGGTTCCGCGCTGGGCGTCATTCATATAATGACATTCATCCAACACCACATAGCCCACGTTTTTCAAAAACTCAGGCTCGGTGTTAATGCCGTACAACATGTTTCTAAAAATTTCGGTCGTCATCACCACAATCGGTGCATCACGATTAATACTGGTGTCACCCGTTAGCAAACCCACTTTGTCTTCACCGTACTCTTTTTGAAAGTCGTGAAACTTTTGGTTACTAAGAGCTTTAAGGGGGGTGGTATAAAAAATGCGCTTGCCTGTGGCAATAGATTTAAATGCGGCAAATTCAGCAATAAGCGTTTTACCACTACCGGTTGGGGCTGACACAACAACACTGTGGCCTTTATCAATGGTGGCAATGGCGTCTTTTTGAAATCCGTCGAGTTCGAAAGGATGCTGTGATAAAAAAGCGTCCATCTATGACATGATCGCAGCGTTGTCGCTGTTTGCCATTGATGTTTTTGCGTAACGCTCAAAAAAGCCATCCAGCAACGTTAAAAAATCATTCTTCACGCGGTTGGCAGTATCCATTACCTCTTGATGATCGAGTTTTTCATCGCTCACACCCGCAGCAGGATTGGTAATGCACGAAATACCCAATACCTTCATCCCCATGTGATTAGCCACAATCACTTCAGGGGCTGTGGACATCCCCACGGCGTCCGCGCCCAAAGTTCTTAGCATACGAACTTCGGCAGGTGTCTCGTAAGATGGCCCACTAACAAAGGCATACACGCCTTCTTCAACAGGGGTATTAATGGTTTTATCTTTAGCAACGGCTTTGGCCATCTCAGCAAACTCAGCACAATAGCCCGTACTCATATCTGGGAAGCGAGGGCCTAGTTCGTTACAATTTTTACCACGCAATGGGTTCACGCCACTCATATTTAAATGATCGCGAATCACCATCAATGTGCCGGGCTTAAAGGAGGCATTTACCCCACCGGCGGCGTTCGTGACCACCAAGTTTTTAGCGCCCATTGAGGCAATGGCTCGAACAGGGTACACAACGGTATCCATGTCGTGGCCTTCATAGTAATGAAAGCGCCCTTGCATGCAAGCCACTTTAACGCCGCTCGCGGTTTTACCAAACACCAGGTTACCGGCGTGGCCTTCTACCTTACTGGCGTGAAAATGAGGAATATCGGAGTACGGCAAAACAACCGGATCAATCAACGTGTCAGCGTACGCCCCTAAGCCTGAGCCCAAAATCACCATCGCCTCTACGGGATGTGGATCATCTTGCCCATAACGGGACTTCAAAAATGCTTTGGTTTCAGATAGTTTTTGCATCATCGGCATCGATAGTCATTTCCTATTTGTTTTATGAGGGCGTCCTGTTTACGTTTGTTCTATAATCAATACAGGCTTATTACTTGATACTATTTAAACACAAGCAAGCCTAAGATTTAATGAGCGTTAAGCGAAGACGTATCAACAGAATTAATATCTTTTACTTTGAGGGAAACAATCGCATGAACTGTGTGCAACTTCTTGATAAAAAACGCCGTGGCGGCACCCACACTGAAGATGAAATTAACTTTTTAGTGTCTGGCTTAATGGATGGGAGCATCCCCGATTATCAAGTCTCAGCATGGTTGATGGCCGTGTGCATTCACGGACTGGATATCAACGAAACCACGTGGCTGACCAAAGCCTATGTAGAATCAGGCGATTGCTTGGATCTTTCTGGCGTGGATGGCATTGTGGTGGACAAGCACAGTACGGGTGGCGTGGGTGATAAAACCACCTTAGTTTTAATTCCACTTTTGGCGGTAGCTGGCGTAAAAGTGGCCAAGCTTTCTGGCCGTGGCTTAGGCTTTACCGGTGGCACCATTGATAAGCTTGAAGCCATTCCTAACTTTAAAACCTCACTAGCCAACAACGATTTTATTGAACAAGTCAACCGCATTGGTGTGGCTATCTCTGGACAAACAGGCGATTTAGCCCCTGCTGATGGCAAGGTGTATGCATTGCGTGACGTGACCGCCACAGTAGACAACATTCCGTTGATTGCCGCAAGCGTTGTGAGCAAAAAGATTGCCAGTGGCGCTGACGTGATTGTGTTGGATATTAAATATGGTCGTGGTGCCTTTATGAAAGACTTGAATGAAGCCAAAGAGCTTGCCAGCGTATGCCGAGAAGTGGGCACACGCCTTGGTAAGACCCTCTACACGGCTATTACCAGCATGGAACAACCTTTGGGTTATAGCGTAGGGCATAGCCTTGAGATCATTGAAGTGATTGATACGTTAAAGGGCAATGGCCCCAAAGACTTGCGAGACCTCTGCTTAAAACTAGGAGCCATGGCTCTTGTTGGCGCCAAGATCGAAAGTAATCTTGATAAAGCCGAAGCACTCTTAGCAACCCACATTGATAATGGTGATGCGCTTGCAAAGTTCAAAGAACTTATTTCTGCCCAGGGCGGTGATTTAGACGCATTAAACAACTTCGACAACTTAAGCGCATTGCCATCGGCCAAGAACGTGGAACACTATAAAACCAAGCAATCAGGTTTTGTGGCTGGGATTGATTCACTGGCCATTGCCAGAGCCGCCAAAGTATTGGGCGCAGGACGAAACCGTAAGGAAGATGCACTTGATTTAGGTGTGGGCGTCACGCTCAAAGTAAAAGTAGGCGACAGCATCAAGCAAGGCGATACCCTTGTTGACTTGCACGTGGGTGACATCAATCAAACCGAAGCAATGGCTTACCTAGACGAGGCGTTTACTTTCAGTGAGCAAGCCGTTAACAAACCCGAACTTATCAACGAAATTTATCTGGATAATTTGGCCACCGTATAAGCTACTACAGAATTTCATCGCGAACGATGGTGATGCGCTCTAAGACATTGTCGTCTTCTCTGATGTCAAAGCTGGCCTCTTGCAGGCCAAAGGTTTTCATCACGTGAAACGCCATCACTGGCGACGGTGCAATCGCGACCAATTCTTTAGCTTGTTCTTGAACAGCATCAAATGACGCTTCACTTTGAATGTCTTTTAATGCAAACAAAAACAGCTTAACGTGCTCTAGTCGGTTATTTTCAACCGCTGTTTTCAACTCATCAAACCCGACTTGCGCACCATACTCAATGAGTGTCTTGGCTTTTTCGAGCTTATCCTCACGCTCTTGATAAGATACCGTATGGCACAACAAACTCTTCTCCCATACTTCTTGGTTCGGGTTGCCGCCGGCTTGCAACAACCATTCTAAAATTTGGGACGGAACATTCTCATCTACTGCCAGTCTAAACGGATTCCAAACAGTATCCTTCTCTGAAGTAGCAATGTGATTTAGATCAACAGCCCCGTCAATATCCTTTTTAAGACCGGCCATTCTTTTTTCAAACTTATCGCTATCTGAAGGAGGTATAAAACCAATAGTCCAAGCAATCGAATTGTTTTGCGCTTCAGCCGTTTTTGCAGCCTTTTCAACAGACGATAAACGTCGCACAGGAATCAATTTATCAACAAAGCTCATTTTAAAAGCCCTTCAAGTTATGCATTACAAAATCAACTCACGCGAGAGCGTAATCTGATCGATTTCTTTGCCGTCATCCTTAATCACAAAGGTGGCCTCATTCAGGTTTAATTCTTTCATCACGTGATACGCCATCGTGGGGTTAGGCGCCACGGCAACCAAGTTTTTGGCCACCTCCGACATCGATTCAAAAGCACCGGTGTCATCCAAGTCCTTCAATG
>CAYGPY010000029.1:2970-16167 GCA_964351765.1 uncultured Vampirovibrionales bacterium | reverse complement strand
TTACAGCTTTCAGGAGATACCCCATATGTTTACGACGACCGAACCGTCTTTGTCAGGCATCATGACAGAGAATGATATTCAGGTTTCATTAAATGGGATGACGCCATCTCAAATCAACCCTCAAACCAACGCCTGGGCACAACGTCTTGGCTTGCCCGTTAAATATTACGGCTTGCCTAACTTTAAAAATTATTGTCTTGGCCCCGGTGCCGAACTTCAAAAGGCCGAGTTAACAGGACTCAATTTCAGATGGGGCAACCTAAAAAAGGCCAACCTCTCTGATGCCGTGATTGTACGTGGTGTGCTGTGGGGCGTTAATCTTGAGTATGCTCAATTGCAGAATGCGGATTTAAGCTTTGCTGATTTTACCGGTGCAAACTTAAATGGGGCCAACCTAACCAACGCTATATTGAACCAAACGTGCTTTATTGGTGCATCTTATAATCACGATACGGTATTTCCTGAGGGCTTTGGTGATCCGTCAGATAAAGGCATGGTCGATAACGAAGACTCACCTTGGAAATGCGCTTAATCCAAAACGCTAAACTTAGTGATTGCTAAATTGCACTAACACTTTAACGAAACCCTTGATGGTATCCGCTTGAATGTTCAAGCTTGAACATCGAGGGTTTCTTTTTTAAGATAATGTTAGAATAGAGAATATTAATAATCATCAATGCGACCAGCATTCTATGGTTGGCTGAAAAGAGGATCCCACACTATGAGTACCCCCGCAACACCCGAAGCAGTGCATCAACAGTGCGATGAAACAATGCAGCAACGTATCGATTCTGTTCAGTACGAAATGAGCGCTATCCGTACCGGCCGTGCTAATCCAATGATGTTGGATCGTGTTTCAGTTGATTACTACGGTACCCCTACCCCCGTTCGCCAAATGGCCAACATCTCCGTGCAAGATGGTACAACATTAATGATTCAGCCTTACGACCGAGGTACCTTGGGTGAGATTGAAAAAGCAATTAGTAAATCCGATTTAAACCTACCGCCTAACAATGACGGCAACATCATTCGTTTGGCTATTCCACCTTTAACCGAAGAACGCCGTAAGGAAATGGTGAAAACCGTTAAAAAAATTGGCGAAGAGGGCAAGGTCGCGATTCGCAACGTGCGTCGTGATGCCACCAATGACCTAGACAAGGTTAACAAAAGTGAGAATCTTCCTGAAGACGTGGTTAAAGGCTGGCAGGATGACATCCAAAAACTAACCGACAAATACACAGCCATGATTGATTCAATGGTGTCTGCCAAAGAAGAAGAAGTGATGCAGGTTTAGTACGTACTTAAAAGATACCCCATAGTCATCCTACTCATCTGATTTGTGTATTTAGAAGAACGCCTTGCTGGGCTTTCGCTTTTATCTGGTTTCAGCTAAGCTAGATCTTATTTTGTTGCATTCAGGCTATTCTAATTAGGGTTCAATCTTTATTCATTCACCGGCTACAAAGGCTACTGTGAATACAGTCTAGCTTAATATGAAAGTATCTCATGAGCACCACGATGCCAGAAAAAACATCGAGTCGTCGAGTTCGGTCAGGATTGGCCCTTTCGGCCATTGTTATAAGCGCCATTGTTTTAGGCGGTTGGTTCTGGATGCTCTTTGTTATTACCTTTATGCTGATCGGTTTTTCTGAGCTTGAGAATATGATGCTGGCCATCAAGATTCGTCCGTCTCGCTTAATTTTTGTTGTATTGGGTATCTCAATGCTATTGGTAGCCATGTACAACGACCATATGTACCTGCCTCCTTTAATCACTCTAACGGTTGTGGCAAGCTTTGTACGTCTTTTATTTAGAACCCCACAAGGCACCATTGCCGATATTGGTGGAACTCTGCTGGCCACCTTCTATGTTGCTTATCTTCCAGCACATTATATTTTACTTCGTAACATGGGTTCCGTGGATGCCACAGGCGCAAATGTGCCTTTTTATCTGCAATCGGGCTTAGGCTATGTCTTTATGATTATCACTGTAATTGCCTTCTCCGACATTTTTGCGTACTACGTAGGCAAAAATATGGGTAAACACCCCCTTCATCCAACCATTAGCCCAAAGAAAACACGCGAAGGCGCCATTGGTGGCATTTTAATGGGTATTGTTGCTGGTGTTACGGTTGGGTACGTTATTGGGTTGGCGCCTCATCACTCCGCCATTTTAAGCGTGATTCTTATTATTTCTGGGCAACTAGGTGATTTATCCGAATCCATGCTCAAGCGCGATGCAGGCGTTAAAGATTCAGGCAACATTTTACAAGGGCACGGTGGTATCCTTGATCGTGCAGATAGTTATATTTTCTCTGGTGCATTTTCCTATTATTATATCTATTGGATTGTACTAAAACAGGGGCTGAGTCAGGATATTCTGAACTTCTTACACCAGCTCCAGCTTTAATACAATGCAGTCAACAGAAGCAACTCTATTTTAAAACCAACAACTTCCTTTTTCTAAACAGGAGTCCTAACCTGTGGACACTGAACGCATTGAACAACTTAATCACCTGCTAAATCACCTTGATATCGCAGAAGCTCATCAACCTGAGCTTTTTAATCGAGCACTAACGCACAGCTCTTATACCTATGAAAATAAACTTTCGCCCTTAGACAACTATGAACGGCTTGAGTTTTTAGGTGATGCTGTTTTGAAGCTCGTGGTGAGCGAATATCTGTTTGAACGCTTTAGCGATTACCGTGAAGGCGAGCTTACAAAAATTAGGGCTGTTGTAGTCAGTGACGCGGTGCTATCCGACTTGGCACGTAACATCAATTTAGGCGATTATATGATTTTTGGCGTGAGTGAAGGTCGTAACCGAGGCGCCCTGAAATCATCGAACCTAGCCTGTGGCTTTGAGGCCTTACTTGGCGCATTATTTTTAGATGGCAAGATGAATGATGCTCGCAACCTACTGGTAAAACTTCTTCAGGATGTGATTACCGATGTCGACTTAAGTAAAACCAAGGACAACTACAAGGCTGTACTTCAGGAAATGACACAAGCCGATGATGGCTCCTTGCCTCACTATCAAACGGTAAAAGAATCCGGTCCTTCTCATAACCGTACCTTCACAATCGAAGTCACTATTAATCACGAAGTGGTAGGGGTTGGCTTGGGAAAAAGCAAAAAAGAGGCCCAACAGAGCGCCGCCAAAAAAGCCTTGCTCGCCTTTGGCATTATTGATGAAGACGATTTGGAGAGTACTGTAAGCATCCAAGAGATGCAAGAACTCCCTAACGAGTATGAATAATAGCTCTAAATAAGGAACTTACGGCCTGTAATCCGTCATAACTATATAGAAGGTCTGTATTTTTAGGCTTTTTATGTCGTTTCACTTCTTTAATTTGTTAATTTAATGTAACCTTCAAATCAATGCTTTAGAAGCCAGTAATAGCTAGAAAACAACGATATTATTGACCAGTAGGGCTAAAACGCCTTAGCCAGATGGTTGATTTGAAATAGGACACATTATGTTATCGTAATATTAGAGAAAAGCCGGTACTAACTGGCTTTAAGGATGCCATCAGAGCCTAATTTGTACTTTACGACCGTTTTGTTAGCAAAAAACATATTTTTCAGGTTTTTGATAGAATAAGTCTTGATTACTACACCTACATGATAGTAATGCGAGATATCCAAAACGACTTACATTGTTAGACATAATACCTTTACACCGTATTATTTAAATCATAAAGGAGCCCGACTCCAATGCGTATTTCAGATATCAACAAAATCTTTGCTACCGCTGCTTTAGCTGGCATTATTGCCAGCACTGGCGGACTTACGTTGGCTCAAACAACAGCCATTTCGCCAGAGCACCAAGGTATTCAAAAAATTATGAGGCTCATTGGTGGCATTAATATCAACAATATTGATACCGAATCAATGGAATCCTATAACGAGATTCTTGACTGGCGTGAAAAGCTCTACAAATCACGTTCATCGGCTGAGGCCATTGATGCTAAGCCCGCTAATCCACCTAAGAATCGACTGGCACCACCGCGTCACAGTCAGCGTGCATTTTAAACACGAGAATCAATCAACTTAAAATAAAAAGCGTTGCTCACTAAGAGAGTAACGCTTTTTTGTTGAGCTCAATACCGTTTCAAATCACCTCTTCAACACCTAATTTCAATGAGAATTATTACAATCACTTCATGTTTATTAAAATTTATGGTTACATGGGATCACTTGTTATAGACACCTGCATTCAAGTTTATTGAAGCACTTGTTGTTTTTAAACATTTTTAGGATATTCATTGCGATTCAATTCGCTGTTGAGGGAGAAAACCAGACCATGTCTATGCGTTCTGTTCCATTGGCACCCCATTTTTCGGCTTCTAACTTAGTTCGAAAAGTGCCATCAGAGACATCATCACAAACCGTACCACTTCACTTTAGTGGGCTCCATCGTGATGCGGTGGTAGGGGCTGACATTCGCCCATTAGGCACCAAGCATTTTGCCGATAACCGTGAACAATTGCATGTGCAACAAAAAGACAATATTAAATTTGAACGCTTTAAGCGCCCTGTTAAACTCGGTATTAAAACCTTAAAAAGTGATAATGCTACCGCGGGTCAGCGTGTAGTGTTAACGGCCTCTATCCACGGCGAAGACGTTCCTGTAGGGTTCTTTCCCGATAACTTGAACACCGAACTCATGAAACACATTAATGAAGGCCACGAGTTTAAAGCCACACTAAATGGCATGGAACGTTATCGTGCTGATGGGGATTATAACCACAGTCTTTCGGTGCGTCTTGAATACATTAACAGCCCAAAACAAGCACCAAACTTAGAAGTACGAGACGCCTTTCAAGCAGCGGTTGAATCACTACGAAAAGAAGAGTACCGTGGCTTTAACATGGTTCAAACTATCGTTCCTGAAGACATTGATACCTTTGAAGTGCAAGGGCGCGAAGTGATGGAACGTATTAACTACGAACAGGGCTTGCAAGGCGAAGCCACCTACTTTGTAGACGATGAAGAAGTGTCGCGTGTTGTGGTCAATAATGCTGAATACCAAACACCGACATTCACGCAAAAACTGACAAAAGGCATTAAAGACTTCATTACGGAACAGCTCAATCATTATTACTATGAAAACGAGTTCCGAGTGATGACAGATCAGCCTCAACGTGATTAATTAAGCCTTCGGCTTAAACGTGTGCTCTATAATGCTTGCTTAACTGGCAGTCAAATCAGCTAAGCCCGACATTTCCCATGCCTGGTTTAAGTCAGCCAGTGCTTTTTTGTTATCGGCATTTTGAACTTCACGCGATCGGTTTTGAACAATCTCTTCTGGCGTATACACAAGCCCGTCGCTAAATGGCATGTCTGATGGTGCATTAGGATCATCGAGCTTTGCTTTATTCCCAGATTCATCCACAGCTGGTGTGGTGCGGTTAAACATATCAGAGTACTTGCTACCAGAACGATCTAAGCCTTGAGCTTGTGGGTTTTGTTGGTTGTTATTGACAGTAGAACCAGGTGGAAAATTATCCGGCGAGTAAACTTTAATGCCTGCTTTTTCTTTCTCTTCAAGTAATTCTTTATTCGGCTTGCCAAATAATGTATGTGAAATCGCTTCACCCACTTTTTTAAAGGGTACTGACAAGACCGTCATTGCAGCAATACCTGCAACAAAACCACCCACCGAACCCATGCGAGCAAAACGTCCCATACTAGCTGAACTTAGCATTTTGGTTGCAATATTAGTCGTACGTAACGCTTTTTCAGCAACTAGCCAACCGAAGAAGAGACCCATGCCTTCACCCAAAAAGTTATGGGCAAACATCTTACGTTTTTCTTCTTTTGTATCTGCTTTTTTAGACGCATTAAACGCAAAGCCAACAACCAAGGCTCCAGCTAAAAATGGACCAAACAGCTTACCCATGTTTTTCTTTAAGGCACTGGCTTTAGATCCGTGAACCGACACCTCTTTATTGATAAAGGATTTCACCGTCTTTAGACTATAGCGTCCTGATTCACCAACAACTTTAGAGTGAGCCGCTATCGCACTTGGTGCATCCTTGGCTATATTTTTAAGAGCAGTTTGCTCTGACAGCAACTTTGCAGCCGCCTTCACTTTTGCCTTGTCCGGTTTAGATAATGTTTTTGTGAGATCAGCAACCGCTTGTTTGGTAATACCGTCTGACGCATTTCTCAATGTGTTTATTGCCTGTACAGCATTATCTGAAGCCGAAACTTGAATACTGGCTAGGCCTTTTGTTACACCTTTAATTTGGCCATCCAGTTTTTCTAAAGATTTAACAGCAGCTTCGGCGTTTAATTTTTGAGCACTAAATTCACCGGCACTCGCAACTTGATTTGTAAATTGCTTATGTGTACCACGTAAGGCTTTATCGATCTTACTGGTTACATCATCAATGTGTTCGCCGTGTTTGATGTTATCGCCATTAAAAATACTTTTAATATTGTTAAAGACACCATGAATTCCACGTCCAACAGTAGTTTTTGGACCTAGTAGCTTCTGGTTGGCCGTAAGCTGGTCTACCATACCGAGTTGCTTGCCTGAATATTTTTGTGCCGCACTAAATGCTTTAGCCGCTTTTTTAGCTCCCTTGTGATTTTCACCCAAGACAGCCTTAATCGCATCGTCAACTTTAGATTTGTCTAGCTTATTTAATTTCTCAAGAGCTGTGGCATCATCGGTAATGTTTAAAACTTTTTTAATCGCCTTGAAATCATCACCTGAAATATCTCCAGCACGTGATATCTTAGCTGTTAAACGATCCCAGCGTGATGTTCTCGCATCAGAAACCAAGCGTTTTTCAAGCGCTTGCAATACACCTTTGCCGTTAAATTCTTTTACCACACTGGGTTCAACCTGATTCATAAAAATTTGAAACTGTTTTACAGCTTCATCAGGATTATTTTTAAAGAGTTTTCTCAAGCCAGTTTCAGCATGAGCTTGGCCTTTAGTTTGAATCCATTTATTTGCCTGTTCAACCAATGGTAAATTATCTAATGCATTGGTGGCTTTATAAACGACACCTCTATCGGCCAGTTCTTTTAAGCCTAAAGCAAGAGGCACACCCACAGCGGCCCCCTTAATCATGTCATCCGGTTCAAGAAATCCTTCTGGCATTTCGGGTACGGCTGGCGCATTTGGGTCAACACCGGCTTGGGCAGGATTTATGCCCGCAGGCATTCCTTGGGCACCTTGAGGCATTCCCGGAATCGCTACGCCTTGAGCTTGCATATCTCTAATAAAGGCATCGGCCTTACTTGGATCCTGCATCATTTCCATCATGTAATTCATTTGTTGATTCAGATCATTTCCAGCAACAGACTCTACTTGCTTTTGAAACACATCCATCATATTGGGATCGTTTAACATCTGCTGAACCGCAGCTTGTTGATCACTAGACGCACCCGGTAAGCCATTAGCAGGCATCGCTCCAGGCATTGGCTGTGGTTGTGCTGGCATTGGCATGCCTGTATTAACGCCGTTATTCATACCTTGAGGAGGCGTCATGCCATTCACTGGCTGGCCCTGCATCGCCTGAGGTATTTGCTGTTGAGCTTGTTGAGGCATTTGTTTCTGGGGTTGTTGTTGAGGCTGATTTTGCGGTGGATAGGGCTGATTTACAGCAGGAAATGGGACGCCAGCGTTTGCCGCAGCCGGTTGAGGCTGAAATGGCGCCTGAGCCTGTGTTCTAAATGGAAAACCTTGTCCCATACCTAAAAACCTAATATCCCTTCAACAGAGCGCTTATAAGTGCCTTAAAAGCGTTAAAACCGCCTGCTTATCTTCCTAATCCCGTAATCGACACAATTTTCTTCCAATTTATCCACATACGTGTCCTATCTATATAAAAACCAATGCGACGGGTTTTGTGCTAGCAAATTTACATGTTTTCTGAGATTTAATCCCGCTTATTTTTGGCTGATATGGGCAAAATAGCGCTTCAAACCTGCTAAATCTCAAAAAACAGGGGTGTTTCTACGTTAGATGATGTAGAAACACCTTAAAACTCGGCTGTTTGGTCGTGTTCAATACTGGCATTGTTTTATATGATTGTTTCACAACTTGAAATTCAAACGAACTTGCGGGTGGTTTATAAAAATTGTGGAGTTCTTTGAATTGACATAAGGGTCGTCGCAACAACGCCGACCCTTTTTCTTTGGCTTTTTTAGGGGGGTAAGTAAAAGGGATTTAACAAAAAGGCAATCATTTACTACATCCGTATTTTATTGTATAGTCTTTCCAATCGAAGTCTTATAAAACAAAGGTATACATGATGAATCCTCTTCAATTTTCTGGAACGTGGACTATAAAACCACTTAGTGAAGGCGTTTCAAAATCCAAGCGTTCGGTAGCATATCAACAAAAGATCAGCGATGCCTTCACGAAAAAAGACGCTGCAATTAAAGCGCTTCCTGAGAGTATGTCGCTTGAGTATTACGATCACGGCCAAGGTACCAAAGGTATCTATATGGAAGATCACCGCGAAGGAGGCTTCCCTTTCGAAAATATTATGTCACGCCGATTCTTTGAATCCGCACAACACCTTGTCGATCGTGCTGTTAAAGAAGCAACACGGTTTTCTAAGATTGAAAACCCTTCTCGACATACACTTAAGTAAGCACGGACAAAAAAGCAGTAACTTTAAACTTCCTGTCGGCCTTGGAGTGCGCGGGCGAGGGTCATGCTGTCGGCGTATTCTAAATCGCCACCAACAGGTAATCCAAAGGCAATTCGGGTTACTTTGATGCCCAAGGGGCGCAGTAACTGGCTGATGTATAAGCTCGTGGTATCACCTTCAATGGATGGGGGCAAGGCGAGAATCAGCTCTTGAATCGCGGACTCTGGCGTTTGGGTTTCGGCCACAGCAACCGTGGCAACCGAGCTAGAGGCATCACCCAATGCATTAGTAGAGATTTCATCATCGCCGGAACGCAGCTCATCGGGGATGTCCTCAACGGGTGTTATCACGCTGGGGCGATTGGCTTCAGCAATCCGTTGAATGAGTTCTTGAATTTTAAGGTCTTCAGGGCCAATGCCATCTAACGGGCTGATTAAGCCGTGTAGAACATGATACTGA
This sequence comes from uncultured Vampirovibrionales bacterium, assembly GCA_964351765.1. Lineage (GTDB taxonomy): Bacteria > Cyanobacteriota > Vampirovibrionia > Vampirovibrionales > Vampirovibrionaceae > CAYGPY01. The sequence continues at coordinate 7,087 of CAYGPY010000029.1, read as the reverse complement.
CCCGAAAATTCATTGGTGCGCTCAAGGGCAAACAAGTCACGGGATTCGGCCACCACACAGATCAAGTGTGTTTGACGGTGGGTGTTTTGGCAAATTTCACACGGACTTTGGCTCGACAGGTTAAAACATTCTTGGCAAAAACCAATCTTGTTTTTTGCCTCAACCAGCGCCGTGGCAAACTCTTCCACCAGTTCATTGGGTTGCTTTAGCATATGAAACGCCAAGCGTTGGGCCGACTTGGGCCCAATGCCAGGAAGTTTCTGAAACGCCTCAATCAGGCGTGTTAAAGGTTGGGAGTAACCCATAAATACCGTATCCCGTTTAAGTGGTGTGATGGTGTATTAACCAACGTGTTAAACTCTAGACTCCTCTAGAATCCAGGTAAGTTCATCCCTGGGATGTTCATACCGTTGGTTAATGAACCCATTTTGTCTTCAAGCGTGGTGCTTACCTTGGTCGTGGCGTCACGACAGGCGGTGAGAACCAAGTCTTCAAGCATGTCTTTGTCGCCCATGGCCTCATCACTAATGGCCACGCGCAAGAACTGGTATTTGCCGTTAATGGTCACTTTCACAGCATCGTTAGCCGCAGAGCCATCAAACTCGGTCTTTTCCATCTCGTCCTGCACGGTTTTCATCTGGTCCTGCATCTTTTGCGCTTGCTTCATCATTTTCTGAATATCAAACATCGTAGGTGTCCTCTCTCTATAGGCTTTAAAGCATCTCTAACAAAGTAGCCCTATTATAAGATGAACACAGCGGGGATCAAACGAGAAGAAATTGTATTAAGTACCCGGCATTTTCTTTCTACCTGATTTATATTCATTCAAATAATGTTCTGAATTTCTAATCAATTCTGCCATTGTTGGCTTTGTTAACTCTTCCGATATAACTAAGTCATCAACTTGAGCAGGCTCTCCTGTTTCTTCGTCGACTTTAAAAGCGCTCATCCCGTGAGAACAAACCCACATTGGTGAAGCATTATAATTATTTTCTTTTAACCAAATAAGAGCTTTTCCCCAGCCATCATAATAACCTTCAGGGTTCTTAACCATATTCATAACAAGTTGCCGGTTAAGTCTTACCAACTGAATATAAGCTCCTCGTGACGTTTTATCTTTACATCGTCCAGTATCATAAGTGCCTGTATTTTGACCAATAACAAGCCATTTTGCAGTTTCACCAAATGGCTTATTCGCTCTAAAAGAAAGATTAGCTAAATACCAATACACTGGGGCTGGGGCATGATCTTTATTAATATTTACCCACTGAACCAATTCTAAGTATTGTTCAGTAGAAACCTTTAAAAGCGAGCTCATTAAACGGTCATAGGGTGCAGACGATTTCATACTAGTAACATTTCCACTAGCTTGTTTCTGAACTTCTATAGCATTCCATTCACGGTATTCATTCAAGGCATTGTCTAAATAAGTGAAAGTAGGCATTGCAGCAAACGAAACATTTACCCCTAGTAAACAAACTAAAATGAATACCGTTAAAAAACTTCTCACCTTATAGCCATCAAATCAAATTCAATCTACTTATTATCACATTTGTACTAAAAAGGATCAAACCAAGCTGGTAAAATTCCGATAGTCTGAGGGGATGTCGGGGAAGATTCGGTTTAGTTGTTGTGGGTTTAGCTTTAGCGTTCCGGCTAGCACACCACCGATCACTGAGCGGTAGTCGTTTAAGACAGGGATGTCTCGGTTTTGATGTAGGCCCGATTGGCTTAGGCCGTACCAACTGCCTTGAATTTGCTTAGCAGCTTTTTGGCCTCGTAGCATCATCATAATATTCCCGTGACCGTGATCGGTCCCTTGGTTGCCGTTCTCTTTGGCTGTTCGTCCAAATTCAGAGAACACCAAGATCGTTGTTTTCTTAAACACCTCGGGCTTCATCTCACTGATCATTCGCTCTAGCCCAAGAGCCAAATGGCTGAAATGACGAGTAAGTTGACCTGTTTGGTTGGTATGGGTATCCCACCCGCCAATATCCATAAAGGCCAACCGAATATCCGGCTCCATACGAAGTAACTTGCCAATTTTGGCACCCGCCTCAGGAAAGCCCGATGGCAATGCCGCACCGTTATTGGCCCGAACCTGCTCTTTAGAGAGCGTCTCTTTCAAGGAGTCACGCACCGCAATGCCTTCTTGATACGACAGACTCAACGGATCCGTACCATCATACAAACCCGCAAAGGCTTCTTTAATCACGGGGTTATCCACCGGCAAGCGCTTTTCTGAATTTTTACCCAAGCCATACGAGGACACCGTGCTATCGCCCGAAAAAATGAGGGGCGTGGTCTTGCCAAAGTTCATGGCAAACTTACTTTTCTCTGAATTGGGAAGCTCATTGGCTAAGCGGTTCAGCCAACCCGACGACATCAGCGTGCCATCTGTCACACCGGACTCCATAAAGCTTTGTGCGTCAAAGTGTGAGCGTGTTGCATTATTCAGACCAAACGATCGCACAAAACGCAACGCGCCGGAATTCCAATACGGCATCAGCTTTTCAAACGCCGGATGCATTCCAAAACCTTCGGATAAGTGAATCGCACCGTTTGGTTTTTCAGGCTGAGGTATGGCAATACGAGGACGCAATCGGTAATAGTTCGGATCGCCATAAGGCACCAACGCACTCAGTCCGTCCATCGCACCACGAAGAAAAATCACAACCACCTTCTCTTCGCTCGTCGATGTCGATTGAATCACACTACTTTGCGAGGCACCCCAAACTTTGGATTGCAACACCGGCAACGCACCGCCGGTGATACCTATTCCCAATAACATCGAGGTCAACATCGTGCGACCCGACAGGGTTAAAAAGTCACGGCGACTTACATGATCATTTAAAAAACGAGGCATGATTCTTCCTTATTTTTCATATCCAAAAACTAAATTACCTAGCGCATCATTGATTCAGGACTACCCAGCAGTAATGACGACTTCAAACGCGCGTCACTTTTTTGCACGTACTGCTGTGTTTTTACACTGAGTTGTGGCGCATACGATTTCATCACGATGCTCGCGTCCACTTTTTTGATCTGATTTCTACTGTCCACCAATTTAATATGACTACCACCGAGTACCGTAGCAAAGCTGATTCGCTTTACCATCGCGCCAGGATCCATCCACGCACCGGTGGTGTTTTTATAGCCATCTGGGGTGATATGCCCATACAGGGGCATGCCCATTTCTTTTAAAACCATTGCTAAAGGCGCATACTTTTGGGGCGTCAGACCCGTGCTTCTTACGGAAGAAACCACATACTGAAATGGCGTTTTAAATTTAGCGTTGCGATTTTCTTGCGCCCAAAAGGAGTCACTGGTAAACAACGCATACAGTACCGAACGAATATCACCACCACTTTTCATATACACCTGTGACAGTTGCGATACCAACTCAGGCGACGGCACGTCATTCACAAAATACTGTGCCAGCTTATAGGAAAGATGCTTTGCCGTGGCCGGATGTGCCGCCAGCATATCCAGCACCTCTTCTACTTCAGTGGCGCCACGACCTTTAATAGTCCGACCCAAAACCACCTTGTTGCCATAATCATGGCGCAACGGATCAAAGTGAGGGTAATTTTGGTTTTGCTGCGATAAAAATTGCTGTGCATTATTATTACGAACACGCTGTTTTTTCTGGCCCATCACCGCACGAGAAATGCCCCAGCCCGTTAGCACACGAGCCAATTGTTCCACATCACGCTGGGTATAGCCTCCGTCCACACCCAAGGTGTGAAGCTCCAACAATTCACGGGCATAGTTTTCATTAATCCCTTTAAACTTACCTCGTGAACCTTTACTACCTTCGGCAGTATTTTGCCAGTTATCCAGATAAACCATCATAGCGGGGTGTTGCGCCGTGGCGCCCAACAGATCTCGAAATCGACCCAGTGCATAGGGGCGAATCGCATGATGTTCATAGGAGCCCGTCCAGATTTTCCCATTCCCTTTTTTGGCATACACATTAAAGTGATTAAACCAAAAGTCGGTCATCACCTCTTGCAGTTGACGATTACTTTCCACGGCCCGCATTAGCTTGGCCTGCGTCATTTCCACAGCAACCTTGCGGGCTTCTTTATTGATTTTTCGTCGGTGCTTGCGTTGT
>CAYGPY010000029.1:0-2960 GCA_964351765.1 uncultured Vampirovibrionales bacterium | reverse complement strand
TTTTATTTTTTTTCTGCTCTTCTTTACTGGTTGTTTTAGGAAGTTTGTTTCGGGGTGATTGCAGGCTGTACAACCAAAAACTCGTTTGCGGTGACATCTGCAATGTTTTAAACGCCGATAACTTACGCATCAACGTCGGCGATTCAGGAATAGCATTGGGATTAAGCTGCTGTTTGATAAAGGCATCCACCCCCACGGATTGCACATAGGCCACATCATAAGGACGCGTACCAAAGGTAATCCGGTTCAATAAATGCTGAATACGGTTGGCATCTGTTTTAGAGATAGTGGCCGTCGTCGTATTGGAAGCACCTGTTTGTGCCTGCACGTGAGGCATACCAATACCAACACAAGCCAACAGGCAAAACATAAAAATAAGTCGTCTCAACAGAATCAATCCCAGCGCAAACAGTACCTATCTATAATACGCTAAGCGATTCCAGAAAGTTTCATTCATTAAGTAGTTCAACAGATCCATGCTTTGTTAGGTCACAAAAACTCAGTAGCACAATATTCGATTGAGGCGTATTTATCCCAGTGAATACTCCAATAAGCATGGAATCCGTCTTTTGATTCAAATAAAACCCAAAAATCATTCAAACACCACACAACAAATAAAAGACTAACCCATGGATAGCCTGCCATAGACCCTGTGGACGATTCCGTTGACCGCACAAGCTTATACACTGATAACAGGTGGTTAGACAGCACCTTTTCAGAAAAGAGATTTCAAATAGAACAAACACCTTGTGGCTTGCTCCCTTATTAATAAGGGACTCAGGATAAGAAAACCAAGCTCAAACGAAGCTTAAAATCCAAACGATGTAAGAAAGAAACGAATGGGAAACCCAGTGGATGTCTAGTTATAACGAACAAAACTTAAACGCTCCTCTTAACGGTAAAAGCAAAGACGTGGCTTACTCCTCTCGGCTCAAGCACGCTCTTCATCGCTTTACTGGCAACTTGGCCACTCCGGTGCGCCACCCAATGCGTGAAAAGTACGGCGAAGCCTACGACTATCTTGTTAATGGTGATGCCCACCGTTACCGCGAGGAAATTGACACCGCCATTGATAGCTACCGCAAGGCCCTTGAGCTTGACGAAAGCTTCACTGAAGCCGCCATCGGTATGGGCAAATGCCTTCGCCGCAAGGGTGATGCAATGGGTGCCATTGGGCACTTTAAGAACGCAGCCACCCAAAACCAGTTCAACAAAGAAGTGTACCTTGATTTAGCAAAATGCTACACCGAATGCGGTTACCTTGATAAGGCCACGCGCAACTACGAAATGGCCATTAAGCTTGACCCTGAATACATTGATGCCATGTTCGGCTTGGCGTTGGTTCTTGAAATCAACAACACCACCGACCGTGCAATGGGCCTCTATCAAGACATTATCGACATTGATGCCGATTTCTTACCGGCTTACAACAACTTGGGCAGCCTCTACATGCGCCTAGGCATGTACAAAAATAGTGAACATCTGTTCCGCCAATTGATCGAAAAAGCTCCTGACTTTAGCCGTGGCTACCTTGGATTGGCCATTACCCTTGATAAAGCCGGTCAAAAGCAAGAAGCCTTAACCCTGTACCATCAAGTGCTAGCAATGCGTCCTCAGTCCCGCAGTGGCGATTTCATCAAGAAGCGCATCCACCAGATTGGTCGCGAAATCAACAAAGGCCGTCGTGCTAATCGTGATTCTGTTTTGGTCAGAATCAAGTAAGTTCGACCTCACTAGCATTTCTGAAAATCCGAAATCATTCTGACAAACCACCTCAAAACGAGGTGGTGTTTGTCATTTTTTGGTGCATTTTTGGCTATTTTTGAGCCTTTTTTGACTGTTTTTTGGCCATTTTTGAGATGTTTTTAAATGTTTTCTGGTACTTTTCACGTGTTTTCAGCCCATCAAGTAGTACATGGTGGTATGCATAAAGTGCCGTACATGGTGTACCACTTTGAAGCCAGTTCAAATTGCGTAGCACGTTTTTTCTTGAGGAGGTTTTATATGAGTAAGGAAAGCAATCCACCTCACTTAAACAAAGGAAACCCACACGATGCAAGCAGTTTCATCTCACAGTAACTTAGCCAGCTTTGCTGGTAAGAACAACACAGGTAACGCCCGTGGTGCGGGTGCGAAGTATGATGGCTCGAAAGTCCGTGCTCAAGCCGGTCAAGCCAAGAAAAGTTCAGCTCAGGCCAGCCAGCCTAAATTTGGTTACATCCCAGTATTAACAGAGTGTTGCGTCTGCTGTTGCGCTCCGTTTATTGCCGCTGGCGCTTATGTAGGTGGCAAAAAAGGATTCCAAGGTATTCGTAGCTTGATTGACAGCATCAAAAGCAAATTTAGCCGAAGCGACAAGGCCGAAAAAGCTGACGAAGCTCCAGCTAAATAATAACGCTATTTTGCTGAGAACTTGCGATAGCGACCTTCTCAGCGAATAGCGTTCAGACGCTCTTATTTAAAAAATCAGTATTCGATAACAGAGAATCATACCAAATAAATTTTTTCAAGGGGAAGCAAAGCAAGTGGTAGCAGTACACACAGCATCAAACGCATTTCTATTAAATGCAACAGCGATGAGACCATCGACTGTTCGTTTTGGCTGTGGCTTACACAACTCCCCAAAAGCAGATAGCGTTAGTATTTCCAGCGTCCACAAAGAATACGCCGAAAACGCGGCACAGCGCTTAGCCGATCAAGGTAAAGACATTGGTGTTGATAATGTTCTAAAACAAATGACCCAAGCCGGTAAGCAAGAGGCAGCTAAAGCGACTGGGATGAAAGGTTTCTTACTTAAGCTCATTGGTGGCTACCAAAATCGCGACAACAAGCTAATGAAACCCTATCACTGGTTCAGAGAAAAAACAGGTTTTATGACCTGTGGCTACGGAAAATTTCAACTCCCAGATTGGGCCAGCCGAAAACTAGGCGTGGACTACACAATGCACTGCTCCGAAGTC
>CAYGPY010000028.1:12636-16462 GCA_964351765.1 uncultured Vampirovibrionales bacterium | reverse complement strand
CGGATACCCATCTTGATCTCTTTGGTATCGATGGTGGTTTGTTTTTTCTTAGCTTCTTTGGCCTTCTTTTCGGCTTCAAACTTGTATTTGCCGTAGTCAACCAGCCTTACAACCGGTGGGCTGGAGTCGAGGCTCACGATAACCAAGTCAAGACCGGACTCTTCAGCACGAAGTTCAGCTTCTTCACGCGAAACTACGTCGTGGTTTTCCCCGTCAATCAGGCGCACTTCGGTGGCCTTAACACGTGGGGTTAAGAGCTGAGGCCCTTTTGGTTTTGCGGGCGGACGACGGTCGAAAAATCTTGAAATGGTGTTAACTCCTTTTAATTCCGGCAAAATAAGCCAGAAAAGACAATAAAATCGGGGTTTTCTCTACTTTTTGGTGCTTTTTCGCGCCAAAAGATAAAGATACGAATGTAAATAGTACCCCAACATCCTACATGCTTCAAGCACTAGGTCAATATATCTTTTAAGCACGATGAAAGCACCAAAAATGTAAAGCTCGACTGAGGGCGAGTCTTCATCAAAATAATGCGGTTAAACCCCTTTTGAGCAATGGTTAAGACCTAGTTTACGTCATTAGATACGACTGACATACGAACTACGTTTGTCGTTTCATCGATACTATCCACTTGTAGACGTGTTCCTGGCGGTAAGATGAATTCAGATTCGAAGGAATTGGTATTGTTGATACCGGCAGTACCGGCAGGTACGTTGATTTCCATAACGTAGCCATTCCAAAGTGCAGGGTCACCTTGCTGAAAAGCAAATTGCTGACTGGCAACGTTGGAGTCGGTTGTGGTTGAGGTAAAGGCATTGTCCACATAAGTGCCGTCAGGCATTTTGACTAAACCTTGTCTAAAGTCATGAGGCACACCACGGTAAAGTACAATATCTTCGACAAGCACGTCTGACGCTCTAAGATGAAGTGCATCTACAATGGCATCTTGATGATCGGTTAAAGGTAGGTTGTTTCGTAGTGCATTATTAATGTCTGAATACGTGCTTCCGGCATACAACGATAAAGCCATATCGGGATCAATCACACTACCATCTGAAGGTATTCCTGTACCATCAGCACCGGTACCAAATCCAAAATCTATTTCAGTATCAACATTGATGTCATTGTCTGGCGTCGTATTTCCGTTCGCGTTCGCTCCAAAATTAAACGTCATATCGTTATCGACGCTTGGAGTCGTGTTGGCTGGATCGTTCACAAGTCTAAAAGGCACGCTTTCTGGAACGGTTACTAAAATCGCATCACCAATGGCAGCACCTCTATCAGGATAGACTAATCCACCCTGATCTAATACGTCACCCAACCGGATTTCTACCATAACGAGATCACCGGAGTTATAACCTTTAATACCGTTAGGGGATAAGGCCACATTCAGACTTGGATCGTTTAACGTGTTCGCGTCAATACGCATGGGTACATCAGGAAGAATTCCTGGTGCCATAGGGTTTGGCATCATTTGCCCACTATAAATATCTTCAATCAATGCCATTGAATCTGGATTACCTGCAATGGTCATCGTCTCAAGGTCTATGTACTGAGGATCGACAACACGGTACACAGGCGTATCGGGAGTTAAGCCCATTGCTTCCATATGCTCATTACGAATCAGGAAATTGGGATCAGAGGTATCTACGAACTCAGCCGTAAATCCATTGCCTGTTACTGGTGGAACATCAGCTATCTCAAGAACATCATCAACAACTGGGGTTAGATTCTCACCGTTTCGGCCGATTCGTCCAATAAAGGTGCCTCCTGCTGGGCTAAATCCAGTGGCCACATCAATCGAATTAATGGTGGTGATATCATCAAAGGTCTCGCCAAAATCACCACCACTGGTAATAAAGGTGTCACTCGCATTCATTACGTTTCCGCTGACGACATTCTCACCAACACCAACACCAACGGTTCTAAAAAAACCAGGTGCACTGCCAAGAGCCACGTTACCAAAGGCGGCGCTTCCGCCACCAAAGCCACCTTGAACACCACTGCGTAGTGATACTTCTAGGTATTCTTCGGCCGTGTAATCAGACCCGGTGATGTCATCAATACCCAATAAGCTGGCACCAACACCAACACCAATAATACTTCCTGCAACAGCACCACCGGCAACACTGCTACCACCGGTAATGGGTGCAACCGTTGTGCCGAGTATACCACCGCCAACGGTACCGACGACAGCCGCACCTAAGGCAATGACATTTTTAGTGTTGTCTTTGGTCACTTCAGTATAAATTTCATTGCGTTGATTAAGTTCAGATGTGTATCCTAAGCCTGTATCGATACCTGAATTCATATCCACGCCAGTGATGGCTGTTAATAAAATATCCATCTGCTGCTGTTGTTCATCAGTGCGTTCATCATCAGGAATACTGGCAAGGTAACCAATGGCCGCTAATTCTTGTTCGCGCTCTTCAATAAACGCTTGGTTTTCAGTATCGCCAAATTCACCCGCAAACACGTTACTGGTGGCTTGTCGAATGATGCCACCTCGAACGTCATTGTCATAGATATCACTCAGTGCGTTAAAGCCATCTTCGGCGAGAGTGAGTTGATTGTTATTGTCTGCGGTGGCTTCGATATCGACTAAATTGGAATTAAGATTGCCTAGCGTGGCTACAAATGAATCCAGCATGGCGTTGTCTTCATCGGTATTGTAGTTGCTATAAAGTGCTTGAATTCGTGTAAGGGAGGCCTCCACGTTTTCGGCCGTCGGATTCGCTTCGATGTTGGTCATCTCAAGTTGGATGTTACTACTGATACCATCAGCACGTCCATTTGCTGTGGTAAACATGGACTCATCCCACTGATTTTCTTCTTTGAAATCACCAAAGATGTTTTCATCAAAATTGGTAACACCCGTTTCGTCAAACAAGTCAGCAATCACCTGATCACTCACGTCATCGGAAACCGACGTGGCGTAATTAACATTGGACTGAGCTTGAACGGTTTGCTCAACGGAATTTACGATACTCGGTAAAAACGGAAGATACTCTTCAGGAATGCGTCCTTGTTCATAGAGGAGTTGAAGTCCTGCGGTTGTATTGGTGGTGCCGGGTTCTAATTCTAGGCTTACACCCAGTGATCCGGCATCAATTTGAGCGTCGGTACCCAACGTGTTGGCTTCTAAAACAAGGTCCAGCATCTCATCGAGCTTGGCATCATTCTCGTTTGTAATCGCTTCGATATCATCATCACTAAGACCTTTTTCGCGCAGATAATTATATTGTTCTTCACTACTCATACCAAAGGTATCATTGAAACGATTGATCGTGACTTCTTGGTGATAGGCCTCTTGTTCTTCAGGGCTCAAGTCACTAACAACAACGCCCAAGCCTTCAACACCATCTTCTCTGGCCTGATTAAGGATTTGATTTCGAATGTCATTAAATTCTTGTCGTTCGTCTGGGTTGCTTAAGTCATAGGCGTTTCGTAAGTCATTAAAATTTAACGATTCTTCAGCATCGTTAATGAGATCTAAGAGCTCTTCACCACCGGGGCCATTCATTGTTTGACCAGCTTCAAACTCAGCTTTTAAGGCATTTTCAGCTGCAATGCGATCTTGCTTTTTTTGTTCGGCAATCGCTTGCCCTTCAGGGCTATTTTCAAGTTCTTGACGAATTTCATCAGGGCTCTTACCATTGACGGCTTGCGCCGTCCACGCTTCTAAACCTTCTTCATCAGGGGCTCTCCCTAAAACTTCTTGATAGAGGCCACTGACATCATCTTGAGCTTGAATCGTTTTGGTTTCGGTTTCAACCTTGGTGTTTTCTTCTCGCGTAACTTTAACTTCTTCAACAGCCTCTGCTTG
>CAYGPY010000028.1:7659-12626 GCA_964351765.1 uncultured Vampirovibrionales bacterium | reverse complement strand
CTGCTTGTTGTTCAACAGCAGCCTTAACCGTACCAGAATCACCAAGTGATCCAGCGTCCGCGGCAGCCCAAGCTGCGTCATCTGCTTTTTTTTCAGCTGCTACCTTGGCCTTTGCCGCATTGGCAATTTGCGTGGCATTGCCAGCTGAAACGGGTTCAATAATGCCCATTTAACTTATCTCTCTTTTTCATGTGCTCAGAAGGCCAAAACAAGCCTTATCCAAATAAAAACAGGTAATTAAATGGTATTGCTTAAAAACACCTGTTTATTTAGAGATTGTTACAAGTAGAAACATTGAGTTTGGAAAAAATGCGGAAGGGGGGACTTGAACCCCCACACCTTGCGGCACATGCACCTGAAGCATGCGTGTCTACCATTCCACCACTTCCGCATGTTGGTTTAATTAAAGCGAGTGAAGCCTAAACTGTAACTAAAGGGCGTTGGGAGTTCAAGGGTGGGTGATGAGAGTCCTTATGTGGGGTTTCAAAAGTCTGACGTGGACGTTAAGGCTTGAGATCAGAGCATTGTGGAGAAGATTAACCCTCTGGATAATAGGCAAAGCGCCCATTTTTTGGGTTAATAGAGGAACAGCTTCTTAACATTAAGCAGGTCTAACCTGATTTTGAGCCTAGTTTAATAGTGGTAAGATTGCTTGAGAACACTTGTTTAAAGGCTGTTTCACGATAAAAGGATGTTATAAAGCACTAAAATGGGCTTTTTGCCCAGTTGATTTGCGACGCAACACGGGTAAGGAAACTGCAACAATCTGCATACAAACCAGCACAAACACGGTCATTTTGGGTTTTATGCAAGTAAGAGAAAAATGCAGTAGTCACACTTCCTAATAATAGTAATGAGCTTAGCAAAGCGTGCTAACGCACAGGAACACTTGAATTGATGAAACCTGAATCAAAATCAGGATCGAAAAAGGCCGTGTCTAAAGTGGATGTAACACCACAGACACAAAAAAAGCCTGCTTCTAAAGCCACTGGCAGTTCTAAGAAACTCCAGAAACTTCAACTTGCGCTAAAACAAGCCGTTACCGAAGCGAATCTGTTGGCTGATGATGCCGATATTAATGCGCTCACCAATTTATTGCTGAACCAATCCATTCGTCAGAATGAGTTAAGTGGTGAAAAACAACACCAAGTTCAGCGTTACCTGCAAGAATTAAACATCGCGCGTGCTATGAATATGCAACTGGCCGATGATATGACGAGCGCCGTGGATACGGTAGAAACCACTGTAAAACGCCTGATGGGAGCCCGTCAGTGTTTGCTGTTGGCTTATGACGAAATCACCGGCGTGTACACGTGCATGAACGATGAAAAAGAAATGAATGCACAACCACGTGAGATTAGTTGTATCTCCGATCGTTTTTTACAAGAATGGCTGAACAGTGAAAATGTGATTCACGCTCACCTGATGTTTCACGATGCCTTAGTGGGCTTAGTCGCCATTGCTGATAAATCCGACGGCCAAGCTTTTGTAAGCGACGATCAAGATTATTTAGATTTAATGGCGCCTTACATTGGCACCAAATTAATGGCGCTAAAGCGTCTGCGTAAAACATTGGTTCAACCTTATTTTCAAGGTGTGATCAATGAAGCCGCCACCAAGCTGATTTCAGCTGTGGATCAAGAAAGTATTTTAATCAGCATGTTGGATTTATATCGAACACGCTTAGGGTTTGATGTGTGCCAATACGTTGAGCTGAATCCTGAATCAGGACGCGGTTCGGTGATGTATGAAAATGTATTTGGTAATTTATCCAGCTACCAACACGCGGGCCTAGAAGGCAAGCGCCAAGTTGTTAAAGAGTTTGCAGGCATTGTGAGCTTGTTGGCATCCGTTGCGCGTGAAGATGATTTTTTATGCCTAACAGGTGGCACACTCGGTGCGCATTCCTTATCCGATATGTTTAAGGTCGATGATATTCATTCGGCCATGATTATCCCTGTGTTCGATCTGCAAGAAGGCACCATTAAAGGCACGCTAAATTGCTTTAGAACCAGTGACGCACCTATCTCTAAAGATGTGCGCGTCGTGACGCGTGAAATGATTTTACTGATGGCTAAAGCCTTAGGCAGAGCCAGTGTGCTTGAAAAAGCATTGGCCTTAGCCACCATTGATGAACTGACCGGCTTGATGAATCGCCGTGGTATGTACGAGCGGTTTGAAGCCGAGATTGAACGTGCCCGTCGTCACCCTAGTCATATTGCTGTTGCCTTGATTGATTTGGATCACTTTAAATCCTTTAACGATACTCACGGTCACTTAATGGGTGATTTATTACTGCAAAATTTAGGAAGCTTGCTTAACGAGCACGTTCGTAAGAGTGATGTGGTCTGTCGATTTGGTGGCGAAGAATTTGTGATTATGCTGCCTGATACTGATATTGACGCCGCTGAAGAACTGTTAGAACGACTGCGCCGTGCTGTTGAAGCCATGGTGATTGAGAATGAAGCCGGTGATAAGCTTAGCGTCACGATGAGTGTGGGCGTGGCCGAAGTGGATTTATCCAAGCCTAAAAAAGGTGAAAAGCCAGCTATGGCAAAGGTACTCATTTCCAGAGCCTTGGCTGTGGCTGATGAGCGCTTGTACCATGTTAAGTCCAGCGGACGAAATCAAGTGTGTTCGCACATCTCTTAGTTTGAATGTAGCAATTTTAATTTAGTTGTGTTTCCTGTAAGCTACTCCTGTAGAAGGTTCGTTTGATGCGTTCTTTTACGGCATTTTGATGAGTATTTTAGAATGGGAACGAACGTTGTGATACAAACCACTTCGACTTTGTCGGTGCAAGCGCCACAAGTACAAGCACGTAACGCCACTAAGCTGAATCCGTCAGCACCTTATTTTGCTGGCCGAACGGATTCGTCTGATATAACAGACTTAGAAAAAAAGAAAGAATTTTATCCTGCCAAACCAAACAAATTTATTTTAGGTGCCGGTGGTCGAATTGCAAAGGCCGCCGCGGGATTACTTCGTTTTGATGTGCGTATTGATATGGAAGCTCTTGATCAATTAAAGCAACGTATTGCCAATGGCGAGCGGTTTATTATTACACCTAACCATTCGATGATTTTAGATTTTATTACGATGGCCGAAGGGTTTGAAAATAACGGACTAACCTTTGCGAGTATGGCCGCTAAAAAAGAATTTGATCGTTTTGGATGGGTGACACGTAAAAGTATGCAGGGCTTGGGCGTGTTTTCTGTTGACCGAGGTGCTAAGGATAAATCAGGCACGTTTGACTCGGCCATCACTACGGTGCGTGATAGTGGGATACCGTTGGTGATGTTTCCTGAAGGCTATGTGTCCAACACCAATGGTGTGGTGCTAGATTTTAAAGCGGGTGCCGCTAAAATTGCTAGATCGGTTTGGAAGCAGGATCCATCGAAGCCGGTTAAAATTCAGCCCGTGGGCATTCATTATCGTTATCGGAATCCTGAAAAACTAGAAAAAGCCTTACAGAAAGGCATCAAGAGCTTAGAGAAGAAATCAGGCTTACACCAAACTCAAGACACGCCTTTGGCCCAACGGATTCAAACCGTGTTAGAGGCGATGACCAACGAGCGTGTTCAGCGCTATCAGGCACTTTATAATTTGGATTCAGTATTGGTTAATGCCTTACCTGATAATGCGTGTGACAAACTTGAGGGTATGGTGGGTCTTGTTCTATCGGCGCTAGAAGCAACGTATGGCGACGCCTCAGTCAATACAAATGATATTCCATTGGACATTCGAGCGCGTTGGATTGAAGGATTGATTAAAAACAAACGAGCTGAAATAAAAGCGTTAGAAGATGACGAGAATGATGATACGAAGGAGGCGTCGCAAGAAGCTGCCAAGACTCTTGAAGAGCAGTATCCAAGTACACGAGCCGATCGTGCTGTGCTTGCCGATATGATTCATCTGACCACGTATCCTAAGGATTATTTAAAAGCCGATGATTTATCCACGATGGTGGAGATGAGTTATTTACTCAGTCGAGATGTGGCTGGCTTTAAAGTGCCGTTTAAAAAATCACAACTCATTTTTGAATCCCTGCAGTACGTGCCTGTCATTCGTATGGTGTTTAAGCCGGTTGTGGCGGTGCGTAATTTGCTTCATTACTATCGTATGGCAAATATTGAAGCCGTTGTGACCTTGGGTGAACCTGTTGATATGAAAGACTATGACAGTGTAGTTGGGCAAAGCCAGCTCCAAAACTCAGGCCAGACAAACGAGGCTGATGAAAAGGCGATACAGGCTCAAATCAGTAAGGATTTACGCCAAGGTATTCAGGCATTGGTGATAACCAGCCGTAACGTAAATGCCTAACACGCCAAATTAACGGGCTATATTAACAGTTCATATTAACCCATGGGCTAGTCGATTAGAAATTCGATGCCTGTTATAATACGTGGCATGATGAAGAACGTTTTAGCCATGATTTTAGCCGGTGGTGAAGGCAAACGCCTTTACCCGCTCACCAAAGACCGCGCCAAACCTGCGGTGCCGTTTGGTGGTAAATATCGCATTATTGATTTTGCGATTAATAATTTTGTGAATTCAGGGATCTATAAAATTAAACTGATGACGCAGTTTAAATCCGATTCACTAAACCGTCATATTGTTCGAGCATGGCCGATGTCGCCACTGTACGGGCATTATATCGAACTTGTTCCAGCGCAAATGCGGATTGGCAAGGAGTGGTATCGCGGTACGGCGGATGCTGTTTTTCAGAATTTAAATTTGATTGAAGATGAAAATCCCGATTACGTGTGCGTGTTTGGGGGCGACCATATTTATAAAATGGATGTGGCCCAAATGCTGGACTATCACAAAGAAAAAGAAGCCGATTTATCCATTGCAGCCATCCCTGTGCTATCGCACGAGGCCACCGAGTTTGGTGTGATTGAAGTGGATGCGGATTATCGTATTATCGGCTGGGAAGAAAAACCAGCCAAGCCCAAAGAAATGCC
>CAYGPY010000028.1:4135-7649 GCA_964351765.1 uncultured Vampirovibrionales bacterium | reverse complement strand
ATTGGCTTCAATGGGTAATTATATTTTTGATAAAACGATTTTAGTGGATGAGTTGAAGGTCGATGCCGAAAACGATGCGTCCGATCATGACTTTGGTAAGAACATCATTAAAAAAATGATGGCCGAAGGCAAACGCTTGTTTGTGTATGATTTTAATACCAACCGTATTCCAAGCAGTGGTGAAGACGATGGCCGATACTGGCGTGATGTGGGTAATATTGATGCCTACTGGGAAGCCCATATGGATTTGGTGGATGTGAGTCCGTCGTTTAATTTGTATGACGAAGACTGGCATATGCGTACGCACTCCTATCAGGCGGCACCGACTAAATTTGTGTTTGACCATGAAGAACGCCGTGGTACGGCAACCGATTCATTGGTCTCTGGTGGCTGTATTATTAGTGGTGGGCGCTTGCATCGTTGTGTGTTATCACCCTATTGCCGTATCAATAGCTTCTCCTCGATTGAAGAATCTATTTTATTACATGGCGTTGAAGTCGGACGGCACTCGCAAATTAAAAAAGCCATTATTGATAAAGGCGTTAAGATTCCACCTGGAACCGAAATCGGCATTGATGCGGAGTTCGATCGAAGCCGAGGCTTTTTTGTTTCTGAAGGCGGTGTGACCGTGGTTGCCAAGGGAACGATTATTATTCCGCAAGAGCACCCTGAAGGTAAACCTGCTGCATCTCTTTAATCCACTGCTTGGCTGAGTGAATTGTTTAATTTGGTATAGGTGCTTTAAACGCCATGGTGTTAGGGGTATAGGGTGTGTCTGCTTTTGATTTTAAGCCATTTTTTTGCTATGCTCAAGAGCACATCGATGAGTGAGAAACAGGCTTTTTGACAGCGTGTTTTAAGAAGGAATGGTGTAATACAGAAAGGGGTTCTTGTGAATCGGCTTCAGCCTGTCACAATACATAGTAATCGCCTTGCCAATACAAACGGCTTGCCTCAGCCTGCGTTCTCTTTATTAGGTTCGGCCGTTAGAACAACCGATACCGTTCAGTTCTCGGCTCGACATAAATCAAAATCGATTATTCCTACCTTAAAATTAAACACCTTTATAAACGGCACCCCTCAAGAAAAGCAGGCGTTTGCCATGCGCTTGGGCAAGGCGATGAGTGAAGTTGGCTTTGTCTCTTTGGATACGCACGGTGTGTCTAATGCACTTTTGAAATCTGTTTTCAATGATTCAAAAAGATTGTTTGCCTTAAGCGAACAAGAAAAAATGCGCGCGTTCCGTCCAGAGTGTTTGCAGTCAGTGGGGTATTATCCGTGTGATTCAGGTGTGGAAAAACCCTCACTTGATGGCTCTAAAACCTACTACGATCAAAGTGAAAGCTGGCAAGTTTCGCGCACTAAGAAAAATTTATTTCCGTTTGAAACACCCAATGCGATTCAAACTCATTTCGAATCGCTTTATGACGAACTCGATACGTTATCCGTGGTCATGGCTAAAGCGCTTGATCTGTATTTGAAAAACACCTACCAAGGTGACGATGCTCTTGCTCAGGCGTATCCTGAAAATTATATCGAATCATTATTAGTTGATGACGACCAACCGCAAGGTAATCACATTCTTCGCGCCTTGCATTATCCGGCTATTCTCACCGCGATGCCGGGTTATAAAATACAACGACTCAAGCAAAAAATGAGTCAGTGGATTTCTCGTGTTAAGCCATTTTCTCCAGAAAGTAATAAGGGCTTAGGCACTTCGTTTGTGCGTATTGGTGGTCATAACGATTTTAATCTGTTTACGTTTTTACCCGAAGCCACGGAGCGTGGCTTACAGATTCAGACCCGCGACGGGAAATGGGTATCGGTAAAAGGGCAAAAAGGCCAGATCTTAATGAATGCTGGGGATATGCTGTCCTTTATTACCGGAGGCCAACTTAACGAGAAGGGTCAAATCGATACGGATAATGCGGGTGATCTGCCCGCTACACGGCACCGTGTTTTGGCCAATGAATCGCAAGCAAAAAAGAATCGAATCTCTTTGCCTTATTTTGTGACCCCTGCTCCGGGTAAACTACTGACTAATTTTAAGACGGGCGATTCGGTTGATGTGAATGATTTTACGTTTCGACGTCTGGCCCGAAACTTGGCGTTGCCCGAAGGGTTTGATTACTCCGAGTATGTGAACATGCTAGAAAATCTATACGAATCAGGTTGTGTTTCAAATCAAGCAAACGAGAGTAACTGAAGAATAATAAATTAAAAAATAAACAGAGAGAGGGAACATCAGAAATGACTGTATCTAAGCTTCATCACACCACAACACCATTACAATTTAGAGGTGTAAATAAAAGCCCATCACGTCCTGACACCAACGTGTTGCCCGCATCATTAAAGCGTTTGTTTAACGAACTCCCTAAAACAGAATTGCATATGCATTTATCGGGTTCCACGCCGATGCCTTTAATCAGAGACTTTCTGGCTGAACAAGGTATGGATGACCTTGCGATTCGCCGTCAAACAAAATTAAAACCCGTGTATAAAGACTTGGATGATTTCCTTGAAACTTATTATGCTGTTGCTTCTCACGTTAAATCAGCAGAGCAATTTCGGCGTGCTACTGCCGAACTCGTAAAAGAAGCCGCCAAAGAAAACGTGTTGTATTTAGAGATTCGAAGCAGTATTTTATCCAAAGGCGATGATGCCCCTGAAGACATTGTGCGTGCCATTGAAACCGGTATGCGCGAAGGGATGGCGTGGGCTGAAACCAACCTCAATAAAACCGTCACTTCGCGCTTAATTGTATTGGCGCAACGCGCGGGTAAGCCTGCCGATTCTCTGAAATCAGCGCAACTGGCCATCGATTTATCCAAACAACCCGACTCCTTAATTGTGGGCTTTGATTTAGCTGGAAGTGAATCCAAGCACCCTGTTACCGATCACGCTGAGGCGTTTCAATTGATTCAAGCCTACAATCAAGCCGTCCCTATTGATAAGCAGCTCGGCATTACCATTCACGCGGGTGAAACTGATGCCTCAGGAAAAGACAGTGGCATTGATTCAATCCGCAATGCCATTGCTCTGGGCGCCGATCGCATTGGCCATGGTCTGCAAATTGCAAACGACCCCACCCTGCTTAAAGAGGTCGTGAAGAAAAACATTCCCGTTGAAATGGCACCCTGGAGTAACGTGAGTTTGAGTAATGTGGATTCGTATCGAGGGCACCCTGTGGCGGACTTGCTTGAGGCCGGAGCCAGTGTCAGTTTGAGTACGGATAACCGCATGATCTCCGATATTTCTTTATCCGAGCAACTGGGGCATCTCTATAAAACGGGTGTGCTAACGTGTTGGCATCAGTTTCGAGATCTGACGATGAATGGTGCCAAAGCGGCTTTTTTACCAGAGCTGGATAGAAAACGAGTACAAAAACAATTTGAAACAGCTCTGAAAGAGACTGAGTCGACCTTTAAGAAAACCATTCAGCAATTCCTAAATCCATCAAACTGCCAGCATACGACAAAGAAAAGGGTCTGAATTTTTTTAAACCACTTTCCAC
>CAYGPY010000028.1:561-4125 GCA_964351765.1 uncultured Vampirovibrionales bacterium | reverse complement strand
TGCCAGCATCAGTAGGGATAGATATTTAACCGACTGATTTTAACTTTGAAAATAGCCGATAAGCGTGCTAGCACGTTCTTTTATGTTCTTCGTTTATATAAAGAGAAGCCCTTTTTCTTGAACAAGAACGATTGAACGGAAAATGTGATGTATACAGTCTCAGCAGCCTCAAATTCTTATTTAAACCCTTATTTTTCAGGGTCATCTTCACATACCAAAAAAAAGAAATCACCGACTAAAAAACCAGCAAAACAACCTCCTGAAGTCTATCAACGTCGCCGTTTAGGTGTGTTGGGTAGCATTGTCGCTTTGGTTGTGGCCGTTCCAATTCTTTTTGATAAACGTCAAACGATCGATGAACCGCAAGCGCCTCCGTTTGCCATTGTTTTTGGTGATGATAATCTTGTTCCAGATCTGTCGAGCCCCAATGTTGAACCTGAAGTGCAAAATGCCGATCCTGTGATTGCAACCCACTTGCTAGACTCGTCACCCAATCACGTGAGTGGTGATTGGAAAGCCTATGCCTATGAGCAAGACTTGATTGGCGAGGGTTATATCCCTTGGGTGGGTATCGATTTTCGTTTGGATCGTAATTATGCCTTATTAAAACCGTTTCCAACTGAAGCTGATTTCGATGCGTTTTATAATGAAGTGATTCAGCTCTCTCAGGATTTAAATGCTCGAACCGGCACCGAGTTTTTTACCCCCGATATGATGTTTTCGGTGCTCGCTCACGAATCGGCCAATACCTTCTCACCGGCGGTAACCAATGACTTTGAAGGGAATGATGGCTGCGTGGGCTTGATTCAATATTGCACCCCTGGTCGTGAGCTCATTGAACAAGGGCACGTTGAATTACGTGAAATGTCCGCCTTAGAGCAATTGCAAGGCCCTGTTCGAACCTACTATATGAGAACTCTTGATATCTTTGGTAACCCTGCTTCTCAAGCGGCCGCTTATACTCTGGTGTTGTACCCCGCCACGGCTTCAGCTGATATTGATGGTACGGTGATTGATAGCAGTACAGATCCCAGAGACTATAATGCCAATCATCCTTTTGATACCGTTGATGGTGATAACAATGGCGTGATTGAAAAAAATGAGCTTGTTAATCGTCTTCAGCGTGTTATTTTTGATAACGTACCCAAAGTACCCGCTTAAATTAAAGCAGATAAAAGACAGTGCTGAGACAGGAAAAACCCTTACTTGTTTGGGTTGGCCACAACAGGATTCTTAGAGCGTAAGATACCCAATTTGCGAAGCATCCAGAATACGGGATCGTAATAGCGATCCACAACACGTTCTTTCAGTGGGATAATCGCGTTGTCGGTAATCTTAATTTCTTCAGGACAGACTTCGGTACAGCACTTGGTGATGTTGCACATGCCCACACCCGCATCCTCTTTTAGCATTGGGATGCGGTCGGCGTTATCAATCGGGTGCATTTCAAGACTTGCAATACGAACCATAAAACGGGGGCCGTAAAACTTGGGTTTTTGATCGTGGGTACGCAGAACGTGACACACGTCTTGGCATAAGAAACACTCAATGCATTTTCTGAATTCTTGAGAGCGATCCACATCTTCTTGATAGTAAATCCAGCTTTCAGAATCTTCATTAATAGGGGTGAAGCCCTGAATACGTTTGTTGACTTCGTAGTTCCAGCTCACGTCGGTTACCAAATCTTTGATAACGGGGAAGGTTTTCAACGGCTGCACGGTAATGGGCTCAGATAAATCCAAGTCATCCAAACGTGTTTTACACATCAAGCTTGGCTTGCCGTTTACTTCACCACTGCACGACCCACATTTGGCGGCCTTGCAGTTCCAGCGTACCGCTAGCTCGGGTTCTTGATAGCCTTGAATCTGGTGCAAGGCATCCAGCACAACCATGCCTTCTTCAACAGGGACTTTGTATTCAACAAGCGTACTGCCGTCTTCGGCATTGCCTCGTGATACGTGAAAGGTTGCTGTGGTTGCCATAGTGTGTGCTTTCCTTTAAGGATCAATAACGTTTCTATAACTAGTATAAGGTGTGTTTTAAATAAAACTATGCGAACGCTTATGTATTTTTACTTATTAAATTTATCAAAGAGCTGCTTGAGATCATCAGGCATATCTTCTTTAGGTTGCGTGGTGAGCTTCATCTCGTCACCATCTTGGTACACAATACTGTTGATGGCTTCAAGTGCTGGATCGTACTCTGGGTAGTCCTCACGAGTATGACCACCACGGCTTTCTCTACGCTCAAGTGCGCATCGGGCCACGGCTTCAGAGTACACAATCATGTTCTTCAGATCTTGGGCCAAGTGCCAACCGGGGTTGAACTGACGTGAACCGTGAACGGCTACGTTTTTGATACGCTCTTTGATTTTCTTAAGATCGTCAATCGCTTCTTTCAAGTCGGCTTCATTACGGATGATGCCCACTTTCTTCTGCATAATCTCTTGCAGATCACGATGGATTTCGTAAGGGCCTTCGCCCTTGCCATCAACAGCACGCTCAAACGGTGCTTCAATTTCTTTGGCTGCTGCTAATACGTCATCATCATTGATGTTCACATCGCCATTGGCTTTTACGTACTCAACAGCACTCAAGCCAGCACGACGTCCAAATACAAGTAAGTCACTTAGTGAGTTACCACCCAAGCGGTTCGCTCCGTGCAGGCCAGCAGCCACTTCACCTGCAGCAAACAAGCCCGGTACTTTTGTCATCGCGGTTTCAGGATCCACTTTTAAGCCACCCATGCTGTAATGACACGTGGGTCCCACTTCCATCGGATCTTTCGTGATGTCCACGTCAGCCAATTCTTTAAACTGGTGGTACATACTAGGCAATTTCTTTTTAATTCGCTCAGCGGTGTTGTCTTGAAGTGGGCTGTCATCGCCAACAAACTTACGGGTTTTAGTACCCGCAATTTTCAAGAAGGCACCACCGTGTGGGCTGCCACGTCCGGCTTTTACTTCAGAGTTAATGGCCTTGGCCACGATGTCACGGGTGGAAAGTTCCATCCGCTCAGGATCGTAGTCTTCCATAAAACGACGGCCTTCGCTGTTGGTGAGCAGGCCACCTTCGCCACGAACGGCCTCGGTAACCAAGATGCCACGCACGCCCGGAGGCCATACCATACCGGTTGGGTGGAATTGAATAAACTCAGAATCCAGAATCTCAGCACCAGCGCGATACGCCATTGCTTGACCATCAGACGTATATTCCCAGCTATTGCTGGTTACTGGCCATGCTTTACCCACACCACCAGTGGCAAGGATAACGGCATTGGCTTTAAATACGGTAAAACGACCGCTCTCACGCCAGTAGGCAAAAGCTCCAGCAACTCGCTCACCGTCTTTAAGAAGCTCGGTTACGGTGCATTCCATAAATACGTCAAGACCCATATGCACACCACGATCTTGCAGGGTTCGAATGAGTTCAAGACCCGTGCGATCGCCTACGTGAGCGAGTCTACGCCACGTGTGCCCACCAAAAGGACGTTGGTTAATCTTACCCTCAACGGTGCGATCAAAGACGGCGCCCCATTTTTCAAGTTCGCGAATCCGGTCAGGAG
>CAYGPY010000028.1:0-551 GCA_964351765.1 uncultured Vampirovibrionales bacterium | reverse complement strand
GATTTGAGCCATGCGCCAGTTGCTCATAAACTTACCACCGTGGATCGTGTCGTGGTAGTGGGTTTTCCAGTCGTCTTTGCTGTCGACGTTTCCTAGGGCTGCGGCGGCGCCACCTTCGGCCATAACCGTGTGAGCCTTTCCTAGCAAGGATTTGCAGACGAGTGCTACCTTTAAGCCTTGCGCGGATACTTCGATAGCAGCGCGCAAACCTGCGCCACCAGCACCGATTACAATAACGTCGTAGTCTTTAACTTCGTAATTATGAGACATAATAAGGGTTTACCATCCTACACGGTTGTTGATTAACGGACATAAATAGTGTTTAAAAACGGGTCAAAATGAGTGAAAAACAGCTCTTTTTTGACTGTTTTTGCGTGTTTTTTGTCATTTTTTGCGCATTTATTGTGACAGTTGCGATGCATTGTGACAGTTGAGTTGTTTTGCAACGGTTAGGGCGGTCAAAAATGAATAAACAAAAACACCTAACGCTATCTTAGGATAAGCATCAGGTGTGTTCTGTGATTTCTCTCAGAGAAGCGCAAAAATTGCAT
>CAYGPY010000027.1:13794-16802 GCA_964351765.1 uncultured Vampirovibrionales bacterium | reverse complement strand
ATCACCAATGCGTAGGTTGGCCAGCGTGATACCCATTACCGTAACACCCACAAAGCCAGAATCGTTCTGAAGGATGTTTGACAAGGTAAAGACACCAACAACGGTCATAAGGGCAATCAGGTTCGGTAGGTTATCCGGCATCCAGTTTTTGCGAATAGGCACAGCTACAAACAGCGCACCAATCAGACCCGTTGCCCCACCAATAATAACCACTTTCATAATCGCCAGAACAATGTTCATGGCAATGGTGCTAAAGCCTTGTGTGGCAATAATGGTTTCCATCGTCAAAATGGCGATCATACTGCCAACGGGCGCAATTAAAATGCCTTCCCACTTAAGAATATGGGTGATTTGACCTGCCGGACGAACGTGGACCAGCAAAGGCAGAACAGCCGTAGGACCCGTTACGGTAATAATGGCGCCAAATAGAAGGGCCAGATCATAAGTCCAACCCATAATGTAGTAGGCGGCGGCGGCAGATAACAGCCACGTGATGATAACCCCAATACTATTGAGGTTCCAAACGACACGGCCGATTTGTTTGAGGGCCGAAGTTTCTAGACCCAAACTGCCTTCAAACAAAATAAGCGCCACGGAGAAAGAAACCACAGGGCGCAGTAGCGGTCCTAATAAGGCATCGGTATCCACAAGGCCAACATTACCGGCCACAATACCTAAGATAAGCAACACCAAAATGGAGGGGAGCCCGATGCGCCAAGAGATCCATTGTCCTGCAATACCCAATACTAATACACTGGCCGGAACCAAAAACGGATTATCGATCGGCATAATTACCTGATTACCTTAAAAACTCACTTTAATAACAGTTCAAAACGAACACTGAAAATTAGTGGGTTTATCATACCGTAATCGACTTAGATAGTCACCACAAACTGGATCAATGGTATCTAATTTTTAGTCCATCACCTGAATCTTCAATACCACCAATTTCGATTTGATATTTTTTAACAGGCTTATCTGGAAAATAATCATCAGCCGACACGCCTTTTACTTCTGTTTGAGCGGCTTCGAGTTCTAGCCCGTAATCAGTAACGGTGTCCATGCCCAATGATGAATTCATCATGGATTCAAAACTCATTGCTGTTTGGTCATCATCATCTTTGGCTAGTGGGCCTAAAAACATACTTTCAAAATTATTTGCTTCTTTTACTTTTTTCATCAATTCCTGTGGTCTTAATCCATAGATATCGCCCACAATTTTATCAAATTCGGACTCGACAACCAAAAGATGGTTATCTTTACAGTAGCTTAAATAGTTTTCGAGGCTATGGATACAAGCGATCATTCTAATAGCAACCTGATAACGTTGTTCTTGAGACATAATATAGAGAAAACAGAATGCTTTGTGAACAATCGGGGTTTGGTCATACCAGCGTCGTTTTGATTTGGACTTTAATAAGCCCATCACCTTGTGAGATCCTAGGCGCTTTAAATTTGTGTCGGATTCAGCAGCAAGTTCTTTCAAGGAGGTCATATTGGCAATAGGACGGCAAACCGCATCCTTCAAGTTCTGAGGCATACGCTCAAGAATTTTGATGGATTTTGATAGCTCTGGAATGGTGTCATACCAGCGTGTAAAGCCAACCTGGTTAAACATAATACCTTCTAGACTCCTGTTAAGGGCTCAAATGCGAAATAGATCATTTTAATATTACTGGTTCAGTTATCGTCGATTTAGCTCAAAAGTTTAATAAATTCGGTATTTATTTAATTTGGCATTATTACGTTGAGGTAATTGACCGAAGAATAGTATCGAAATAGACACATAATGGCCGTTGAACGATGTAATATTTTGTTACAATAGAGAGTGTACGCTAAAGTTTCCTCTCTTTTTGCCCGATACAAAGAGAAGAAACGCATTTGATGACACGATTAAACCATACGTTGACGATTTCATTAGTTGAACATCAATGCTATGAGACTGTATTAGGATGACATTATTTAGGAAAGGCTCGCTACACTTCATGAAATTTGTAGGTACTAAAATTAAAGACAAGACCTCTACAAAGACGTTTTCTCAGATGAGACGTCCTGCTCAACGTGGTTTTACATTGATTGAAATGGCCATGGTTATCGCAATTTTAGCGATCGTTTCGGCGTTTGCCTTTATTTCTTACAACGGCACAACCGAAACACGGGATGCGGCTGTGGTACAAAGTGTTCAAGTAACCCTGCAACAGGTAATTTCTCAGGCCTCAGGCCGTTATGATATTAGCCCTACGAATTTAGATTCTACCGATGTGGTCAATGCGGTGGACGGCTATTTGGTCAATACCACGGGTGGCAATAATATTGTGTTTGCGGCCACGGGTGGCGGCTACAGCATGAGCATTGCCGGATCAGGCCGCGGTGGCAACTATAGTGTTAATAGCGGTGGTGATGTCACCTTGGATTCACCTTTAATTGGCTCATGGCAACATTATGGAGTGCAAAATGGCATTATTACAAAACAATAGAACACACCCTCGCATTCTAAAAAAATGTGCTGTAAAAAAAGGCTTTAGCATTGTTGAAGTCGCTGTGGTTATGGCGATTATGGTGCTCATTGGCTTGGCGGTATCAAGCGTTGTTCGTATTGGTGTTGAGGCACAGTACTCTCAACGAGAACAGGCAACATTACAAACCATTGCCCAAAATATTGTGGACGACATGCGTTATGACTTACGGATGGCTGAAACCGTTACTATTAGTGCTAATTCATTAGGTATTGTTGGTCTTGATAATGATAACAATGCCATAAACATAACCTACTCACTGAGTGGTGGCGATTTAATTCGAGATGATGGTGGTGCTGCCAAAACCTATAATCAGCGTAATGTGGGTGGGGCCACACAAGAATATACCCCTGCGGTTGATATTGTGTGTTCCAATCCGTGCTTTCAGCAAGTGGTGCAAGGCGTATCGGATACCATTTTAATCGATCAAATGTCGGTTTCTGGGGCACAAGGCTCATCGGTTTTGGATGCGGAATTTGCTCAAGGAACCAG
>CAYGPY010000027.1:13298-13784 GCA_964351765.1 uncultured Vampirovibrionales bacterium | reverse complement strand
AAATCTCTAGAGCGGCTTTAAATGCTTTGGCGCGATGACTGATTGTGTTTTTTTCGGTCATACTCATTTCGGCCGTGGTTTTTTGCGAGGGGTTATTTTCCAGTGGAATGGTAATCGGGTCATACCCAAAACCGCCTTCGCCTTTTACCTTTGTGATGTCATCGATCAGCGTTAAAGGGGCTTTACCAGTGACACAGTGCATGGTATTGCTTGCGGGGTGATAGAGTGTCATCACGCAAATATACGTCGCGTTTCGATTATCAGGGCAGCGTTGATTGACCAGCGATAAAATGGTTTCATTACGCAACGGTTGCGTGATCTCGGACTCTGTTACAGTTGGCATTAACTCGCTGAGTCGTTCTAACGTGAGCCAGCGATTAGAATGCACACCGGGAAAGGGTGACAAATCAAACAAACCATCTAAGCCTTTTGCCACAAAACCTGTATCTTCAGAGAGGACCCATTCGCTCCCCTCTGCCGGTGGGG
>CAYGPY010000027.1:0-13288 GCA_964351765.1 uncultured Vampirovibrionales bacterium | reverse complement strand
GGTGCCCAAGGCTTTTAGTTTGGCATTGCCTTCAAAGTCTGGGTCTGTTTCATCCACATCCTCCGCGTGTTCATTGATCAAAACCTCAACGGGAAGGTTTTCAGCATCCACCAAGGCTTGAATTTCAGTAAGCTTGTGTTGGTTTTTAGTGGCAAAGGTTAACTTGATGGGTGACGTGGGTGTTTGGGAGGACATAAGTTTATAGGCCTTTTCTGTGAACGATAGTGGCGTAGTGCTTGTAGCGATACTCTAAAAAGGAGTCGGGCATCACACCATAACGGCTAATATCAAACTTCGCTGTGTTTTTAGTATGTTGTGTCTTCGTGAGCAAACGGTATTGTTCTTCATACTCATCGTGGTCTTGATTTATAATAATGAGCACCCCGCCGGGTTTGAGCAATGAGAGTAAGTGATTTAGAAATATCTGAGGTTGGAATTGACTTAGAGGCAGGCCCCAGTGTAGGCACGGGTCTTCAAAGACAAACGGAAAGAAGCAGGTGATGACGTCGGCGTGTTGCGTAAACGTCATGATGCTTTGGGCGTAGAATGCGGCATTAGGTATCTGTTTAATATAGGTTTCGGCGTATTCTTTGCGGTTGTGCCCGTCAACATAGCGTCGGTAGCCATCCACTTCAACACCGCTTAGTTGATACGGTATATTCTGTTTTACGTTGCAATACGCATCAATGGCATCGACATAAGCCCAGTTTTTACAGCCTACATCTATCCAGTGTAAGGCCTCAGTTTTAGGCAGATTTATGTCTGTATTAAGGCGATCCAAATAATCACTATAGGTTAGAATTTCTGAAAAACGCTGTGCTGTGGCATTGTCATGGGCATGTTGAAGGCGTGGATACTTGGATAAAAGGACTTTATAACGAGCTTCTAGCTCATCAGAAAGTTCAAGCTCTTTGTCTTCGGCTAGCTCTTTGTACTCACCTGCCCCAGAGCGTACAAATTCGCGCAGTGCAAAAAACACCGCGTTTTGGCGCGATATAACCTGATGATAAAGTGATTCCATTAAGTCGACTGGCATCACTCTATTATACTTTAACCGATATCAAATCAATTAAGGTTGGTTGAGCGCCATCATCTCTTGTTCGGCTTGCAGTTTGGCCAAACGGATTTGCTCGTGACTCCCCACGTCACTCGTTATCATAAAGGCAATGGCATTAAACAGCATCATCGTACAGACACCCAAAATCAAGGTCAGCTCAATCACACTCAATTT
Source organism: uncultured Vampirovibrionales bacterium (assembly GCA_964351765.1). Classification (GTDB taxonomy): domain Bacteria; phylum Cyanobacteriota; class Vampirovibrionia; order Vampirovibrionales; family Vampirovibrionaceae; genus CAYGPY01. The sequence continues at coordinate 12,057 of CAYGPY010000027.1, read as the reverse complement.
ACACGCAAACAGATTCGCCTTAACCCGTTGAAGGTAAGACACCGTACTGGTTGATGGGTTGAATTGTTCTGACTGAGATGACATAGATAAACCGTATTTTCCTCATCAAATAATCTGCCATAGCGTATTACTATACGAAAACAACGACGTTATGACCGTGAGATTGGTCACAAAGTTCTGATGGTAACTCTCTATAATACGGGCTGATTACGCGCTTTTTAAGCTAGATAAAACACTGTCGACACAAGCCACTATACAAAGTGAACTATTACTATCATCATTATAGCAAATTGAGAAGAGGGGTTCAATCCTTTTGGAAGAAATAGGTCAAATTTATCTGTAAAATCCACTACAAAGAGGTCAATCATGACGTTACTTAACAGAAATGTCTGAGAGACGTCATTGGTATTGGCGTCGATCTGTCATAGACTAAGAAGAATCAAATCGTTTATTGTGCTGAATCAAAGTGAGACTTTTCGTTATGACTTTTCCGATAACCCGTAAACGCCGTCTACGCAAAAATCAAATTACGCGTGATTTTGTGGCTGAAACTGTGATCCAACCCTCGGATTTTATTTATCCGTTGTTCATTACTGATCAGGTGAATGCCCGTAATCCGGTGGAATCGATGCCCGGTGTGTTTCAGCTATCAATCGATAACGCCTTGATTGAAATTGGTAAAGCCATTGAACTTGGTATTCGCGCTGTGTTGCTGTTTGGGATTCCCAACGAAAAAGACCAAGAAGCCACCAGTGCTTGGTATGACGATGGTGTGATTCAAAGAGCGACGAAGGCCATCAAAAAACAATTTGGCGACGAGATTATTGTGATTGCCGATACGTGCTTGTGTGAATACATGACTCACGGGCATTGTGGTGTATTGTTAAACGGCCAAGTTTTAAACGATCCAACACTGGAGTTGTTATGCCGAACGGCTGTTTCTCAGGCTGAAGCGGGGGCCGATATTATTGCACCATCGGATATGATGGATGGCCGTATTATGTTTATTCGCGATTCGTTGGATGATGCAGGCTATGATAACGTGCCGATTATGTCGTATGCGGCCAAATACGCCAGTGCGTTCTATGGCCCGTTTCGTGATGCGGCAGGCTCAGCACCAGCCAGTGGGGATCGCAAAAGTTATCAAATGGATCCGCGTAATGCGATGGAAGCCCTAGATGAGGTGGAGCTCGACATTGATGAAGGTGCTGACATGTTAATGGTCAAGCCTGCAATGGCGTACTCTGATATCCTCTATCGTATTCGTGAATTTACAACACTCCCAATCACGGCGTATTCCGTTTCGGGTGAGTATGCGATGATCAAAGCCGGTGCCGAAAAAGGCTGGATCGATGAAAAAGCGGTGGTATTAGAAACCATGACAGGTTTAAAACGAGCCGGTGCCAACACCATTGTGACGTATCACGCTCCTGAAATAGCCCAATGGTTGAGTGAATAAGAACTCATATTTACCTCAGTGTATCAATGCTTCCCGTGAAAAGAGAGTCAGGTTCATTTTTTGTGTTTTCGTACTCGCATCCGTGCGAACGAAAACACTCGCCGACGTCCTGTCGGCTGAAAAAATGAACCTGACTCTCTTTTCTCTTTCAACTATTTTGTCATGCTTAGTTTTTATTTAAGTAAAATTTTCCCTAGCACGTCATTCACATTGTGTGGAAGGCGGCGCAGTAGGGGGATCATTTTGTGCATGCTGGCAATACGTTCGGCTTTGCTTTTGTACTTTCGCCATACCGGAAAGGTAGCCAAGCGACCTGTTGTATCTTTTTGAATGGTCGCGCGTAAACGTTTGTATTGCTTTACCTCATCGTCACTGCATAAGTCACGTGCTAAACGCTCAACGCGTTGTTCCCAATTTTCACTATCCGTACTGCGACGAATGAAACTGGGTTCGCGGAGTTGTTTAACGTTGGAATTGTTTTGTGACGGGCTCATATAGTATTAAAACCCATAAGCGCTATCAAATTGCTTACGGGTTTTAAAAAAAGGTTATATTGTTACGATACTCGGTACCAGCGAGTCTAGCCTGGCACGTAGCCTTGGCGCATTGCTAGTACAGCGGCTTGCGTTCTGTCATCCACACAGAGTTTTTGTAGAATGCTGTGAACATGGGCTTTTGCGGTTGCCTTGGTGATGGTTAAACGTTCGGCAATTTGAGGATTTGAACACCCTTCCACAATCAAATGGAGCACTTCCATCTCACGCTTAGTAAGCGGGCAATCTTCAGGGGGTGTCATGGGTTGGGCTGGTGTTCCAGGAACTTGGCCTCCGGCAAACTTACCCAAAACCATACGCGCCACAGCCGGATCTAACCAAGCGGTTCCTTCTTTAACGGCATCAATGGCAAGGGTTAGGCTATCAACGCCAATCCCTTTCATGCAATAGGCATCAGCGCCCGCGCCCAAGGCCGCAAATACATCTTGCTCGTTGTCTTTACTGGTGAGCATAATGATTTTGATGTTTGGGTGACGGTCCTTAATTTTTTGTGTGGCTTCAATGCCATCCATTTCAGGCAGGCCAATGTCCATTAAAATAACATCGGGCAAGCGAAGGCTTGCTAGTTCAACGGCCTGAACACCATTGGGTGCTTCGCCAATGACTTCAAACCCGTCGGTTTTGTCTAACAACATTTTCAGGCCAACCAATGTCATTTGGTGGTCTTCAACAATTAAAACTTTGGTGCTACTCATACGTGCTTCCCCACTACTCAATACAGAAAATAAAATTTCTGAATACCTTTATGATTCTATTATAACAAGTGTATATCGGTTTGGGGAGAATTGTTGCGCTAGCCCAAAGCCCCATTGCTAACAAGGTACTGACGCAGAGTATGAATAGGGATGAAAAACAACCTACCACTGGCGGTATCAGTAGAGGCGTTGCTCTCTGCACGAACAAGCATCCCTACAAGCTCGCCCTGTGTATTAACAACGGCACCCCCAGAGAGCGAGGTGGGCTGAACTTCTTTTTCGGCTAATATTGGCGCCGATAATTCATAAAATAAAGATGCCATTTTTGCGTGTTTGGGATTAAGGGTATTAAAATCTGCTTTGCGAGACGTGAATGTTGCCGGGATGATTTGTGTTCCTGACATATCCGAGTGCCCAGCCACAATGAATAGCTCGTCACCTTGATTTGGATACCAACGCCTTGCGAATGTTAATGCGGGGCCAATAGAAAACTCACTGTTCTCTTTGGCAACGGCCATCACTGCCATATCCCGTGTGTTAGAACGATCCATAATCATGGCTTCATCGATAGCGTAGTTATCGCCATCGGTTACTTTATTTCCAATGTATTTTTCATCTTCAACATCCTCATTAATACCATGGGCAACGGTTAAAAAAAGCTCATCAGCCACCGCAATGGCGTTAGTAATAGCATAAAAACCATCAGGCTCTTGGGTGAGCATCGTTTTTACCGATTCTTTAGCCTCAAACACAGCACGAGGCACACTAAAATTGGTATCCAAAAACGACACCTCTACCGTTTCGATAAAAGCTTTTTTCCCCGCAAAACGAAGCTCAACAACATCACCTGTCTTGTTTTGAGGGCGATGTGCTGGAAGAGTAGGTTTTTTCGTTGCCTGTTGGTAAAGTCGATTAAACACAGGCATCTGAATAGGATTCATAGACCATCCTTGATCATTGTGAGCATTGGATAGTCTAATAAAACCTAAGCAGGAATCATTATTGCTTGATTAAGCCAGAACAAAATCAGTTGCGTCGATGTCGATGCCTTCTACATTTTGCAGTGTTACCATCTCGCCATTGGCACCGTCAAAGGTAATACTGGTGTCACCAAAGGTTTCGGTGATGATTAGATCGTTAAAGTCAGTGATATTCCACCCTGAAATATCGAGTAAGTCACTGCCGTTTTCAAAATCACCAATGGCATCGTGACCACTGCCCAGCTCGAACATAAAAGTGTCATTGCCACCAAGGCCAACTAAACTATCATCACCACCGGCACCTAAAATAGCGTTATTGGCATTATTACCAATCATAATATTGTTGGCATCATTACCAATCGCACTCAGGTTGTCATCACCCTGCATACGCAGTTTTTCGATGTTATCAGCCATGGTTACGTTGGCTCTGGCTAAGATGGTATCAAAGCCTTCACCACTGTTTTCCACAACAATGTCATTCACGTTATCAACAACAAAGTTGTCATCGCCAACGCCACCAATCATCGTATCAGCACCGGCACCGCCATCAATAAAATCGTTGCCTTCAAGACCACTTAAGGTGTTGTTACCGTAGTTGCCGTATAAAACATTGTCACCGCTGTTGCCAATACCATTAAGGTTGGCATTGCCGTAAAGACGTAAGTTTTCAACATTATCACCAATGGTGTAATCAACATAGGAGAACGCATAATCGGTGGTACCGGCTGCATCGCCTTCGGCTTCAACAATCACGTCATTGGTGTTGCGAATAATATACCAGTCATCATTGTTACCACCAATTAAGGTGTCAACACCGCCACCACCATCAATCACATCATGGCCATCTAAGCCAATCAAGGTGTTATTAGCGCTGTTGCCGGTTAGGTTGTTATCAAGTTCGTTGCCTGATCCATCCAATTCATCGGTACCAAACAAACGTAAATTTTCAACGTTGTCACTCAACGTATGCTCTACTGTGGCATACACCGTGTCGGTGCCTTCGGTGAGTAATTCAATCACGGCGTCATTGGCGTTATCCACATAATAAAAATCATCGCCTTGAGCACCCACTAAGATGTCTGAGCCCAGACCGCCATCAAGCACGTCATTACCCAAGCCACCATTTAGGTTGTTATCACCATTGTTACCAAACATCTGGTTATCAAGCTCGTTGCCTGTGGCATTAATATCATCAACACCTTGCAATCGAATTTTCTCAACATTATCGGCCATATCCAATGAGATACGCGTCAAAATCGTATCGTTACCTTCGCCGTCTAATTCGGTAATGACATCATCAACACTGTCAACAATATAAACATCATTACCTTCAGCGCCGATCATCGAATCATTGCCTTGGCCACCATCGATATAGTCATCGCCGGAGCCACCATCAATGGTATCAGTGTCGGCATAGCCCATCAAAATGTCATCGCCTTCAAGGCCAAAAATAGTATCTTTTTCAGTGCCGCCGGTTAGATTTTGAGCAGCGTGCGTACGTCCTTGGGCACCATCTGGAAGCGTTTCGGTGTCCGTAACCTCTATTTTAGAGACCATATCTTTGGCTGAAAATTTACCATCTTTAAAAATAAAATGTTCAATCAGACCATTGCCAAAACCACTGTCTTGGGCTGTTGTACTAGAGTTGTCAAAAAAGTTTTGAATCGTAACCGTACGACCCACCATATCAAGAGATAGTTGATCGACGAAGCCATCACCATCTGAATCCACAGCACTGATATCCGCAAGATCACTAAATTTACTAAATGAGGCAAGGGTGTCATGTGAGCCACCAGCATCATTAATATCATCAAGTTTATTGTTTTCATTTACAACATATAAATTGCTGTACTTGCTGTTACCCCATCTACCGTTGCTATGGTCATGGTGTTGGTGCTCGTTGCCATCATTGTCATGTTTCTTGTGACCATTGTTGTCGTGATCATGCTTTTTATGGTCGTTACCATCATGATCATGTTTCTTATGATCGTTATCTTTATGCTTGTCGTGGCCGTTTTTGTAATTCTCGTTTTTTTCTTTGTCATTTGCCATCGTTTGGTCCCTTAAAAAATTTAGTGAAGCTGTCTATATGTATTATTCACATGCTGAGGTCATTCAAAACTTGACCACATGGTTGATTTCCCATGGGGGATCGCGTGAAATGAGATACTCAAAATGCAGTGAAAGCCCATTGAATAGGCTTTATAGCGCTTTTTAGTTTAAATTCGTGTGAGGATAGATAACCACCTGAAGTCACTCAAGGGCTCTATAGTATCTTCGACAGAAAACGGGCGGACTTTAGCGGTTTGTTACATCCTCAGTGCTGCAATAATTCAAACTAACCTTACAACGGCAGATGGAAATAAAAGCGACTGCCTTCACCCACGGTGCTGTCTACCCCAATGTGGCCGCCGTGTGCTTCAATAATTTGACGACTTAAATACAGCCCCAAGCCCGATCCCGATGAGCGTTTATTGCTGGTGCCTTGTGAGAAGCGCTGAAAAAGTTGATCCAGATCCTCTTGAGGAATACCACGGCCGTTGTCTTGTACGCTAAAGGTTAGTCGCTCTTCATTGAGCACGAGTGTTAATTTAATATTGCCCCCAGTGGGTGTGTGGTGAATGGCGTTGCCGGTCAGGTTCATCAGCACACGTCGCAGTTCTTGTTTATCGGCACGCGTGGTTATAGATGCCTCAGGAGCATGCAATACGAGCGATTGATCCCGACTTTTGGCCAATGAGTCGAGTTCTTTTTGAACTTGACTGACTATCGCCGTTAAATCAACATCATCAAAAATAAGTTTCTGCCGTCCGGCTTCGTATTTATAGACTTCTAACAACACATTCACCAAGCCCAACATCTCTTTGTTGCTGTGCACTAGCATCTCAAGAAGCTCGCGTTGTTGCTCAGGCAGTTCGCCCAAATCGCCTTCAATAAAAAAGCCAAGCGTCTGAATGCCTGCCAATAAAGGTGTTCGAAGATCATGGGTTAGGGTGGATACAAAATCCTCACGCAAGCGATCGAGCTCTTTGCGTTGGGTAATATCACGCAGCATCAACACAAAGCCATCGGTTTGCGTGGTATTTTCCACGGTGAGCGGAGACGCATTCATCTCGACAATACGCTTGCCCATACTGGCTTCGGCCATCAACGCATGGTCGGCTGATTTGAGAAGTGCCTCTAAGGATGTCCGTTCTAAAGGCTGAATAAAATTGGTAATGCCCGCACTTAAAAAAGATTCCTTGGAGCCACCTTCAGATAGATTGAGCTCACTAAGCCAGCGTTCGGCCACGGGATTGAGGCTCGTGATTTCAAGTTGCGGATTCAAGGTCAAAATCGCATCACCTGAATTATCCACAATAGCGCGTAATTGGTGATACGTGGCTTGCAGATCGCGGGTGCGTTCTTGAACAAGTTGTTCTAGCTTTTCATTGGTCTGACGCAGTTCCCCTTGAGCTGATTCAAGATCGCCAATGGTATTATGCAAGTCAGTAATCAAGTAAGCACGCTCTAAACCCGTGTTAATAGAGAGTTTTAGAACTTCGTTGTCCCAAGGTTTTTCAATATAGCGATACAAGCCAACACTGTTAATGGCTTTAATAGCGTTCTCTTTATCGGCATAGCCAGTCAGTAAAATAAGCGTGCTATTAGGCAAGTGCTCTTTCACCTTCTGAAGAAAGGTAATGCCGTCCATCTTGGGCATCGAGAAGTCAGAAATAATCACTTCAGGCTTGTGCTCATCAAGGGCGGCAAGGGCGTCTTCGGGCGCGTTAAAGCAATGATAAAGATGCCGTGTATCCAAGCTCAACATGGTCTTTAGGCTGGTGGTCACCATAGGCTCATCATCCACAATAAATACCGTCCCCACCCGCTCTTTGGAGGAAGGTACAGCGTTGCCTTCAATAGGAAGACGTTGTGATGTCGATTTATGAGATGGCATAAACACCTATATCAAAGGCTAAAAGTAACAAGACTATTGTACCTTTACTTGCCCAATCTGAGTATGGGTATTCAGTTGTATTGAATGATTGAAAAAAGCATCGACGTTCGACTGGTATAATAAGCTTATAGTTCAAATGAGATTTGGAAATGGTAAGTATGTTTATGTTTAGTTATGAAAAAGAACCTGACCATCAAAAAGAAGCGGTTACATTCCTCCCCTTGCCGGCTTTTCAAAATAAACCCGTTGCCTATGCGTGTTTAGCAACAACCCTATTGTTATTTGCTCTCAATTTTTTTCTTGTATTCAAAACCCATAATTATATAGTAAGCGGTGTTATTCTGTTTTTTGCATTAATTGTGTTTCTTCCTTTTTATGTTGCTTCACTACAAACAAAAACGTTTCAATACTCAGTTTCATTTTTGGGAATAGGTTTAACTAATGGGTGCTTTAGTGAATTTAGAAAACGACTCTTAAACGCAAGACTCTTAAACGCAAGTATTTCTGAACGTTCTAAGCTTGAAGAGATACGTAATGAATTGAATTGGGAAGAAATCATTACTTGGGACGAAATGATTTCCGTGTCTCATAAACCAGGTAAATCGTTTTGGATACCCGAACGTTTACACATAAAAACTAAAGGTGAGAAAGCTTTAAACATGCAGGATATGTTTATCTTGCACTTAAATATTACTGAGCAAGAACGAAACGAGCTTGAAAAAATTGTTTTAGAGAATGCACCTGAAAATAATCCTTTAAGAACGTGGGTTGAGGCGGATCTCAATCCACTAGAACCTAAGAAGTTAGAAAATAGAATTATCCGAAGAAGTTAACTACGATATGTCACCAAGTTTGATTGGGAAATGAAATGAGTACATCAGCCGAAATCATTGTTATTAGTGGGCCTTCAGGGGTGGGTAAGGGCACGGTGTGCCAGAAATTGCTGGAGCGCGTGAAGGGGTTGAAACTCTCTGTATCGGCTACCAGCAGAGCGATTCGAGAGAATGAAATCGACGGCGTGCACTATCATTTTAAGACCGAGCAGGGCTTTCAGGCGATGATCGAAAACGATGAATTGCTTGAATGGGCGCGTTATAACGACTCCTTTTACGGCACGCCGTGGGCTTCAGTGGAATCGCCTAACTCCTTTGGTGACGGGGTTAAGCGGGTGTTGCTTGAGATCGATACGCAGGGTGCGCTGATGGTGAAAGATCGCTTTGGGCCTGATGCGTTGTTGATTTTTATTGAACCCCCTAGTTTTGAGGCATTACGTGATCGATTGGTGGGTCGAGGGACCAATGATAGTAAGGATATAGAGGGCCGCCTTGAGATTGCAAAGGGAGAAATGGCTTTGACCAAACAGTTTGATATTCAGGTGAAAAACGATGATTTAGAGACCTGTGTAGAGCAAATTCAAGCATTGATTTCGGGCTGATTCCGCTCGAAAAAGTGTCAAAAACAGCTGGAAAACACGTAAAAAAGCGCAAAACACACCTCTTTTTGGCATCGTTTTACGCTCTTTTTCGTCAAAAAACGATGTTTTTTACACATTTATTGTGACAGTTGGCAACCCACTGTGACAGTTGGGATGTTTGACGGGTATTCTAAATTAAGAATCCATATTCATGGCTGGTGAGGTTTGGCTTCCAAAAAGGAGCAACGGATTTTTTTCTTTTTCGCGATCTTGTAGCGGGATCCAATAATCTTTTACCAATACCTCGGTGCTGTTTTGATGTGAGAATCCTCGGTTGATTAATATCTCGTTGTCGTCTTTGTTGAAATCATAGGCCGTGATGTAAACGGTAGCCTGTTGAGTGCATTGCAACGCTTGACGCAGCAGTAAGTTCAATAGATCTTCATAGTAATCCCGCCAGCCGGGGCTTACAAAAATATCGAAGTAAAATTCTTTGTAATTAGGCGTATAAAGCTTGGCACTGCCCACCAAAATATCGCGAGCTAGATCTTCAATCACCCAACGGTTACTGTGCACGCCTTTTAGCTTGCCATACATACTCTCAAGCATGGTGCGGGTATAGTCGCGACTGCTTTTTTCAAGCGTCATTCGCTTATCTGCAGGCAAGCACTCACTAAAGAGGCGCTTTAGTTTCTTCGCATCATTGGGAACGGATTGCCGCAAGCCTTTGATGGTTTGCTCCGGCATTAAGGCATCATTAGGGTTGGGATGGGTGTAGGCATGGATACGCGTACACCGGCGAAAGCTGCATGCTTTCATCAGACCCAGTGCTTTTTCTTCGTATTGATCCACGTGAGCCAAAAAGGTCTGAACGCCACTGCCGCCGTAGCGGTTAATCACGTAGTTTACGAGCTGTGCGCCCACGTCATAGGTGGGCGTGTTGGGGTCAATAATCACGTGATCCAGCTTCCAGCGCTTGCTAGTTTTGCCGTCTTGGCTAAGGCGAATAAGCCCAAGAACCTCATTATCATTGGCCGCCACATAAATAGCCGGCACAAACTGCATCTGTGGTGGCAAGATATGACTGACCTGATGCAGTGGGACATAAAGTTGTTTGAGTTGCTCTAAAACCGCTACCTCATGGGCATGATCGGCATGCTGATGCAACAGGTCAAGCACCTGTTTAAGTTCACGCGGTCCGAGTGGTTTGATCTTAAGCAATAAAAATTTCCAATTTTCTAGGGCTTAGTTAAGTCCGTTACCTCTCTATCTTACCAAATGACGACCTAATACCGATCGTGCAGGTGGGGGAGGTCTCATAACAGGTTTGTGCTTTTCGATTGTTATTACAAAGGGTGTTCGTAAATTTTTGCTAAAATCGTATATCTGCTAGCGATACGCGAGGGCAATTTTTATTTAGCGATTGTTTTTATTTTGGAGAGAGTATTTTATTTTTATATATTTATTTTTAATGCCTATTCCGTTCAATCCGAATTATTAATAGACCTCTGAGTGTCTTTAAACTTGATTATGCATTAAATTTATTTTGCGTGTTAAATAAGACCGTGTTTGATTGGCTACCCTTAAAGGTGGCCAAGATACATCGTTGTATATTTTGATTTTGGTCTTTGACCGATCAAAACAAGGAGCTGACAACTTGTCTTTTCTTCCCCCTACAAGTGGTGCCAATCTCGGATTGGTGTCATCAATAGCCCAGCAACCCAATATTCAAGCTAATCCAATTGCTTCTGTTTCCCCCACAGCTTTATTTCAGACCAGCGGTAATGCCGGTGTGGGTATTGGTGGCAGTAATGGTGCAACTCAACCTAATGTGGCTCAGGCACTATCAATGCTCATGTCTGTTTTAACCGACATAGTAGCCCAAGCCTCTGGCCAGCAACCTCCTGTTGCTTTTAACAGTGGTAACGCAGGTGCTGCTGCTTCTGCTTCTTCCTCGGGTTTTGTAAATCCGGGTATTGATACACCGGGTTCAATACCACTTGGTAATAGTATTTTTGGGCAATCGCCATTAGGTGCCCCAGCATCTTTGTCACTCATTCCAAGCTGTTTTAGTACGGCTGCCAACACCGGACAAGTAGACCCCGTTCAAGATACAACCCCCAGTGTTGCGGTTGTAGACACCTTTGTCAATGACGGCACGGGGTTTAACCATGGCCAAGAAGTGGCAAATACCATCCAAGCCGGTGGTGCGCAAACCTTGCAGTTTAATTTGGCGGGCAAAGCCGGCACAAACGAAGAAAAAATTGATGCTTCATTAAAAGATGTTCTGGCGCAAGTGCAAGCCGGTGCGGATATTGATGTGGTGAACTTATCCCAGTTTAATCCAAGTAATAATGCGGATATAGACAGTATTCGCCAAACCATTGATCAGTTGGGTGCATTGGGAGTACCCGTGTTGGTAGCCGCTGGCAATAACGGCCCGAATGCCCGTAATGCATTGGGAAATTCGGCCAACGCAATTTTAGTTGAGAACACCGTGGGTGGCACGGTATCGGGTCAATCTGGTCAAGGTGATGTAGCCTTTGAAGGACGCACTACCTCGTTTGCAACCGCAGGTCTGTCGGGTCAAGTTGCAACACGATTGGCTCAAGGGCAATCGTTACCACAAATTTTAGCGAGTATTTAAGGCAATATAAGTTGAATATTAGCATTTACTGTTAGCAATCTAACCAAGATTGATGACAGTATTTTTTTGAAGTTTATTAGCAACTCGTTGTTTGTTTGGGTTTTATATAGGTACAGGTTTCTATGACTCTCAACGGTGATTTTTTTAATGATTCATTTTCCTCAACTAACCTCACTCGTCAATGCGCGTAAACCTCGTGTTGCACCGCTTCCTTTTGGTGTAAATCGTCGTGCTGGATTGCAAGTGGATACAGTACAGTTTTCGGCGGATGTGAATCCAGAAGAAAATGCCACTGTAAATCATTCTTTTTTAGAGGGTTTTACGCCGTCAGTACGTCAACAGCTTCTGATGGATGTATTAAATAATAC
>CAYGPY010000026.1:0-16836 GCA_964351765.1 uncultured Vampirovibrionales bacterium | reverse complement strand
ATATTGGGGGGCGGTTGGTGCCTCGGTTATTGGCGTTGGGGCATCGGGTTCGGGTGTTGACTCGCTCTGAAAACAAACTGCGCAGTCGGCCCTGGGCCGATGACCCGAATATCGAGATTGTGACCGGTGACGTGTTTGATGTGGACTCTGTGGCCACAGCCTTAACCGGATGCCGAGCGGCGTACTATCTCATTCACTCGATGAACCCATCACAAGACAACTTTGAAACCGCCGACAGCCGAGCCGCCCAGATTTTTGTGAGCGAAGCAGAAAAAGCAGGTGTCGGTCAGCTTGTTTATCTTAGTGGCTTGGGCGAAGACGACAAGGATCTCAGCAAACACCTTCGCTCACGTCACGAAGTGGAAACCATTTTGGGCTCCACTGCCGTCCCACTCACCACCTTTCGGGCGGCCATGATCATTGGCTCAGGCAGTGCCTCGTTTGAAATCTTGCGCTATCTTGTCAATCACCTGCCCATTATGATTACCCCAAAGTGGGTGCAAACCCCCACCCAACCCATTGGCATTGCCAACGTGCTAACGTACTTGGTAGAGTGCCTTGATCACCCCGACACCTTGGCTCGCACCTTTGATATTGGTAGCACCGACGTGGTGACCTATCGAGAGTTGATGACCATTTATGCCGAGGAAGCCGGCATGCGCCCGCCGATCATCATCCCTGTGCCTGTCTTTTCGCCCAAGCTCAGTAGCTATTGGATTCATATTGTTACCCCTGTCCATGCCTCATTAGCCCAACCCCTTGCCTTGGGGCTTCGCAATCCTACCGTGTGCAAAGACACCGAGATTCGAGACATTATTCCCCAAGACTTAATGACCGTGCGTGAAGCCGTGGCCAAAGCGCTGACCATAATGAATCGGGGTGAGATGGAAACCCACTGGACCGATGCCGGTACACTGCCACCGGCTGAATACGTGTATCCCGGTGATCCCGAGTGGAGTGGCGGGCGCATTTACAGTGACAAACGTGTGATGACCGTTGAAAGCTCAGCCCAAGAGATGTGGAAGCCCATTGTAGAAATTGGCGGGCAAAACGGCTGGTACTATGGCAATTGGTTATGGTGGATTCGGGCCACGATGGATGTGTTTTTAGGCGGCACCGGTTTTCGCAGTGGCCGTCGGCATCCCTCACAATTGTATGCCGGTGATGCCCTTGATTTTTGGCGCGTGGTGGACGTGCAAGAAGGCAAGCATTTAAAACTAAAAGCCGAAATGAAAGTCCCTGGTGAGGCGTACTTGGAGTTTCATTTGGCCGATGTGCCTAATGAAACGAATCAATCGCAATGCGAAATTAAGCAACTGGCCTATTTTGTGCCCCGTGGTATTTTTGGTATTGCCTATTGGGTATTGGTGACCCCCTTGCATGAATTTGTGTTTACAGGGATGTTAAAAGGCATTGCCAAGGCAGCAGAAAAAAGCATTATTTCTTCCCCCAAAAAAATAAAGGCGTAAACGCTAGGCTAAGCCCGCCCCCTTTCAAAATAGCTGATCTTGGTTTAGACTAGGCGTATACGATTTATCAGCTTTTGAGAGAGCAGAGGAGCTTACCGCTTATGTCTACCGCAACCTTATCGACCGAACAGTTTATCGCTATGGAAGAACAGTACGGGGCGCACAATTATCACCCACTTGATATTGTGATTGAACGTGCTGAAGGGGCTTGGGTTCACGATGTGGAAGGCAAAAAATACCTCGACTGTCTGGCTTCTTACAGTGCCGTTAACCAAGGCCACTGCCACCCTCAAATTTTAAAGGCGATGCTTGAGCAAGCCAAAAAAGTAACGCTCACCAGTCGCGCGTTTCGTAACGATCAATTGCCAATGCTTTATAAAAAAATGAACGAAATTTCGGGCAAAGACAAAATGCTACCGATGAACAGTGGCGCCGAAGCCGTTGAAACCGCGCTAAAAATGGCGCGCAAATGGGGCCACACCATCAAAGGCATCCCTGAAAACCAAGCCGAAATTATTGTGTGTTCCGATAACTTCCACGGCCGCACCATCTCCATTATCAGCTTCTCCACCGATGAAGATTACAAAGCAGGCTTTGGTCCGTTTACCCCCGGCTTTAAAGTGGTTCCGTTTGGTGATGCTCAGGCTCTTAAAGATGCCATTACACCAAACACCTGTGCCTTCTTGGTTGAACCGATTCAAGCCGAAGCCGGTATTTTGATTCCACCAGCGGGTTACCTGAAAGAAGTGGAAACCATCTGTAAAGAGAACAACGTTCTGTTTATGGCTGATGAAATTCAAACAGGCTTAGCACGCACAGGTAAAATGTTCTGCTTCCAGCACGACGATGCCAACCCTGATGTCATCATTGTGGGTAAAGCGCTTTCAGGTGGCTTCTATCCTGTATCAGCCGTATTAGCTAATGATGAGATTATGAGCGTCTTTGCCCCTGGTCAGCACGGCAGTACTTATGGCGGAAACCCACTAGGTTGCGCGGTAGCATTGGCTGCGGTGAATGTATTGACCGATGAAAAATTAAACGAGCGTTCCACTGAAATGGGCGCGCACTTTGTGGGCAAACTCAAAACCTTAACCGCGGCCTCTGTTAAAGAGATTCGTGGCAAAGGCATGTTAATTGGCATCGAACTCAACACCAAAGCCCGCAAATACTGCGAAGCTCTGAAAGCCGAAGGCGTGTTATGTAAGGAAACCCATGACAACGTGATTCGCTTTGCACCACCGTTGGTTGTGAGCAAAGACGATCTCGACTGGGCGTTCTCTAAGGTAGAAAAGGTATTTAACGAATTAGGCAAGCCCTTTAGTTCGACGACTAATACGGCGGCACCTAAGCTTGTAAGATAAAGCACTATGGCGCATCATCACCATCATCATTTAGAATCCGGTTGCGGTGGCGGCGATGCGTCATCGTCGTCTCAGCGCAAAACCTTATTATTGGTTTTCTTACTCACGATAACCTATTTTGTTGTGGAGTTAGCCGGTGGCTTTTTAAGCAACAGCTTGGCGTTACTGGCCGATGCTGGTCATATGTTTGGTGACTCCTTTGCTCTTGGCGTGGCCTTGTTGGCCTCGTGGGCAAGTACCAAACAAGCACCATCGCATTACACCTTTGGTTACGCTCGGCTCGAAATTTTAGCGGCGCTTCTGAATGGATGTATCTTACTCGGTGTGGCCGTGTCTATCTTTACCGAAGGACTGGGTCGCTTCAGTCATCCTGAAGCCGTTCACGTGCACATGATGGGATTAATCGCCGTGGGCGGACTCATCATCAACATCATTGCAGCTTGGTTGCTTCACCGAGGTCAGAACGACTCACTCAACATGCGCGCGGCGTACTTGCATGTCATCTCGGACTTACTGGGTTCCGTTGGTGCGATTGCGGCTAGCATCTTAATTTTTTACACCGGCAAGCTTTGGTTTGATCCGGTAATGAGCCTAATCATCGCGGCTTTAGTCGGACGTAGTTCATTGCATTTGATATGGGACGCCATAAATGTTCTGCTTGAAACCGTACCAGCGCACTTAAGCACCGAAAAGATTGAAGTGGGATTAAAAGAAATTTCCGACACCGTGAAAGACGTGCACAACCTCCACATCTGGCATATCGACAGCAAAAAAATTGCCGTTACCGCACACGTCGTGGTAACCGAAGACGGCTTTTCAGGTGAGACACTCAATCAACTTCAAAGCACGCTCAAGCAAAAATTCGGTTTAAGCCATGTGACGCTACAGCTCGAAACCGAATAATTGCTAGGGCTAGGGTTAGGGTTTTATTGTTGTTGTTATGTTTGTCATGAGTGATTAGATTGATAGCGATCGTATTTGATCGTTTGAGTGTGATCCAATTTTGGGTTTAAAAACCTTATTCAACAAGTTGCTTAGTTGTCAGTGATACGGTAACCAAGTTCTCAGCAACACCCGTCATTTCCTCAGCCATCGCAGAGTTCGCCTTGGCCATCGAGCCAATTTCACGAATCGAATTCTTCATCGATTCGGCGCCATCGCATTGTTCGGCCGAGTTGTCTACAATCTGACTCATCACGTTTGCCGCCGAGTTTGCTTGTTCAAGAATTTCATCAAAAGAACTCACAACACTCGTTGCCAGCACGTCGCCCGAATGAACTTGGTCCAATGAATTACTGACCAAGTCTTTCATCTCAGTTACCGCATCAGCCGATGACTCGGCAAGCTTTCTGACTTCGGACGCAACAACAGCAAAACCACGGCCTTGCTCACCTGCACGAGCGGCCTCAATACTTGCGTTTAGTGATAACAAATTGGTTTGCGCGGCAATACGTTGCACCATATCAATCATCTTTTGAATTTCCAAACTCGACTCTTTGATCATCTTCATCGAGTTTTCAAGTTCTTTCATTTTTTCAGAACTTCTATCCGCCGCTGAACGCGTTTCTTCAACTGTGTTATTAGCATTGCGTGATAAGTCAACATTGCTTTTACTAAACTCGACCACTTGCTCCATGGTTTGCATTAAATGCTACACAGCCGCATATTCTTGCTCGGTGCGGGCAGCCATCTCTTGGTTGTTGCTTTGAACTTGATCGGCAATTTTTACCATATTATCACTTGAGCTCTGCAGTGCTTGCTCCAATTCACGTGTGCGCGTTACATCTTCCCATTCAACAATAACACCGGCGTATGTACCCGATTCATCGAAAATAGCACGGGCTTCCAACTCAAGAATAACAGGGCCAATAATGAGATCCGCTTTGTGTGGCAAGTTTTTTGGGTTTGATAAAATACGACGTTGATGCGACGGGTCTTTATGAAAACTATCGTAATTAGCTCCCATCACCATGTCGGCTGAAAAGCGAGGAATTGTTTTTTTGATTTCACTTTCCAACTCACGTAAGGCCGTAATAGTACTCGTATTTGCGTATAAGATATTCCCTTCTAAATCGGCCAACATCACGTTCGATCGAGCCCCTTGAAGCGCATAAAGTTTTAACGTATCTAACACATCACGTGTGGCGCTTTCTCCATCTGGCGCAAACGTTTGATCTGATAACGCTGGCTGTTCTGGGGTTATATTCTCTTTAGGCTTATCCAATGCTTCCATGCCTTAACTCCTGTTTCGTTTAAATTCAACGTCGGTCACAAATGCGTTAAAAACAAACGCTTCCTAATAACACCTTGGTCATACTACACCTTGAGAATAGCCGATACAAAAGGGGTTCATCACCCATCAAAAGCACTTAACTTCCACACCAAAATAACTATAGCTAGTATCAAGACATCATCGTTAAAATAGATGTAAGCAATAGAAACAGATCATTACTTAGCATTAAATACACTCTTGACAGTAGGTGGACAAATGACATCAAACAATGAGATTGGGAATGAGAAGGAACTAGAGGCTGGTACGGACAGTATCTTTAACACGGCCGATTTTAAGAAAAAAATGAATGAGCTTTTTGATATGGCTGGACTCGATACAGATTCCGATACCATTTCTGCTCACAATATTAATCAAGCCACACAAAAACTCAACAAAATAATAAGCACTGAGCAACGAAAAAAACTCTTACCAAACCACGTTACCAAAAAAGATATTCTTCTCGTCAGCACCCTAGGGTTTATCACGCATCAAGTGAAACGACTTGCACAAAACAGCTTCAACTTAACTGTCACAAACAACTTAACCCAAAACATTCAAGCATTTCCTAGCAAGGACTATTGTTTTGTTATTGTTGATCTCATCACTTCGACACCCGACGACAGCTTCAATATCATTAAAACACTAAAGCACATCTGTAATTTTGCGAATCTCAACACAAATTAATGGTCATTTCAAACCCATGCAACACCAAAAACGAAACGCTATTACTAAAAGACAAGGCTTTGGTCGTGGGCAGTGACTATTTTATTGAGCATGCCCTTGACTGGAAAATAAAGTGTCCTCAATATTAATTCAAGAAACCCAGCAGGTTGCCTCCCATGATCAGTAAAACAGATGAGATAAAAATTTTAATTATTGATGACTCTGTATTTAGCCGAGGGCTACTTAAAAACATTATTGAGCAACATCATCCCAACTGCAGAGTAGCAAGTTCCTCTGATGGTATTAAAGGTTTAGAAAAAATACGTACTTTTCAGCCGAATCTAATCACCTTAGACATCGAAATGCCTAATATGAATGGACTTGATGTTCTTCTTGAATTAAGAAAACATGACACAAAAATACCCGTGATTGTGGTTAGCAGCTTAACAAGCGAAGGGGCTAAAACAACACTAGAAGCACTAAGCAGGGGTGCTGATGGCTTCATCTGTAAGCCCGACACAACATCAGGACAGAGCCTCCGCTCATTTGAAGACGGTTTAAAGTCAAAAATAAAAGCTTTAATACAAAGCAGAGCAAAACAAGCGTGCCCTGAAAAAAAAGCCTCATTACCAAAATCAGAAATAAGCTTACCGAGTTTATTTATTCCCGAAACCATCAAGTCCAAACTTACATCGCGACATAACACAGAACAAACTATCATTATAGGTTCTTCTACGGGTGGGCCCAAAGCACTAGAGCGTCTTCTTCCTGAGCTTAATCCCGATTGGCCAGCACGGTATATCATTGTGCAACACATGCCTCAAACATACACTCTCTCGCTTGCTGAACGACTCAACAGTCGCAGCAATCTCCATGTGACAGAGCTGTCTCAATGCCAAGAACTAAAACAAGGCAGGGTCATTATTGCACGTGGTGGCGAACACCTCGTATTTAGAAGTAAATCAAAACTATGTACTGACAATAGCGCGCCCGTTGAAAACGTGAGGCCCTCTGTTGATATCACAATACAATCAGCCCTAAAAACATTAGATACAAATGAAATCATTTATATTATATTAACCGGCCTCGGTAAAGATGGCCTAGAAGGTGCCGTATCTTTGAAGGCGAAAAATGGTCTTTGCATTACGCAAGATGAAGCCTCTTCTGTAATTTATGGCATGCCCCGCGTGATTAACGAAGCAGGCTTAAGCGATTATTCAATTAGTCTTGAAGCTCTGCCTCTACTGCTCTCAAATATGTTTGATTATCTGAAAAACAACAAGGAGGCTTGAACACGATGGATACTGACGTCTACCGAACCCTTGTTCAGTTGATTGAAAAAAGAACTCACATCGAGCTCTCACAGTATCAAGACGAGCATGTCAAACGACGATTAAATGGCTTTATTAGTAAATACCAACTTAATCAGGCCCAAAATCTTTTGACTTGGCTTGAGCAACCGTATCAGGATATGACCCCCCTAAAAGATCACTTAACGGTGAATGTCTCTGAATTTTTCAGAAACCCCGAGCGCTATGACGATCTCAATAAAATAGTTATTAAAGACTGGAAGAAAAACAAACGAAACGAGCCTATTAAAATTTGGTCAGCAGGGTGTTCTATTGGCGCTGAGCTTTACTCATTAGGTATCTTATTAAATGAATCCTCAATACTGAATAAAGCTCAATTACTAGGAACCGATATTGATCCAGCGATGATAGCCATTGCCAAAAAAGGCCAGTATAAAACCAGTAGTCTGCAACATTTACCTGCAAAATATCTCAATCACTATTTTTCAGAAGAAATAAAACTTCAAAGCAACCTTGAAAAAAACGCCGTATACTCGTTAACAAGCCGAATAAAACAACTGTCAACATTTAAAAAACACGACCTTCTTAAAGATCCATTTCCCATCAATCAGGATTTAATCATGTGTCGAAATGTGGTTATTTATTTTAAAGAGGCAACAAAATTAGAGCTCTACCAAAAACTCTATAGTGCTTTAAATACAGGGGGCTATTTATTTGTGGGTGGTACCGAAAGCCTACCTAGCCAGTTCAAACCCATGTTTGAACTCGTGGCACCTCATATTTACAGGCGCTTTAAATCCAGCACATAAAATCAATTAAAATTCAGTCTTCGAATTAACCCATTGCTTGCGTCACAGCTTGCACCACACGAGCTTCCTCAAACGGTTTTACAATAAAATCCTTAGCACCAAACTTAATGGCTTCAAGCACCATAGCTTGTTGCCCCATGGCACTGCACATAATCACTTTGGCTTCGGGGCTCTCATCCATAATGGATCGCAATGCCTCTATCCCTGTCATATTCGGCATGGTAATATCCATGGTCACCAAGTCTGGTTGAAGCTCACTGTATAGTGATACAGCTTCGCTACCGTCTTTGGCTTCACCCACAACCGTATAATCAGCCTTGGTTAATATATCCTTTAATAACGTCCTCATAAACGTCGCGTCATCAACAATCAAAACACGTTTAGACATTTTTTGCTCCTTACCATTCAAATTCATTTTCACCCAAAAACTTTAGAAAAACCTTGCCCGTTTCAGGACACAAACGTAATGAACGCCCTTTAGACCCACCCACATTCGATTTAAAAAATGAAAATCCATGTGCTAACAATTCACTTTTAACGGCAATAACATTACGCAGTCCCGTGTTAGAAAAATCGCCAAACGCGTCTAAGGAAGGAGTGGCGAGTAAAACCTGCTTTTCCAAAGAAGGGTTGTTCTCATTGAGTTTCTCCTCTGTCATTTCAACACCATGATCAAACGACAAACGAACTTGTGAACCGCCAACAAGCTTGGCTTCCCATTCACGATTAGGCATGGCACCTGCTTTTTTCATGCCTTCGATAATCGCTGTTACAGCGCGATCAGCAAAATAAGCGGGCTTATCATCGGTATCCGATAAATGGCCTATCACCTTTGGTAAAACAACATGACCCAAGCCATAAACTCGATGAACAGGATCCTCAATAAAAACAATAATACCGGAACCAACGCCAGGCACTACAATATCCTTGTTATCTTCAGAACACCCTATAACGATATCACCGGGTGACACCATAAGGCGTGACGGTCGTGATTCAATAGAGGATGTAATGGGTGTAAGTTCTGACTTCATGTGTTTTCCATTCAGTGTAATCAATAATATTTAAACCGTAGATTTAAATTCCCATAGCGCTCATCAGTTTTTTCATAGAGGGATCATCGAGCACTAAATTGATAGAGCACCCAATTTCTCTGTTGTCCAAACTCAAATTATTAAATACAAATAAAATACGATCTGATGGTTCACACGTATTATTAAACAAGCGTGAAATCAGTTCAGGGTTACCCTCTGAGTGATGACAATACGACTCTGGTGGCGAAATATCAGACACGAGTGATAGAAGCTTAGCAATGGTATTTAAATAATTACCGCATAAGATGTTTGATATTTCCTCCATAACCAACGCGTCGTCAACACCCAAATCACCCGCAATATAGTTACATATCACCTTGCGATCTGATTCGGACATAATCAAGCAAAACGATCCGTTAATATCGCCTTGTACCTTATGTACAATATGTGTTGTTTCATCATTTAAATACTTGCCTGAATACACAAAGCCCTCACGGCTTAATATTTTGGCATCCGTCACCGCCATGGTCACAGGCATCTTTAACATTAACGATAGTAATGTTGCGGCATTGCCACTACCGATATTTCCTACCTCTTTCAAGGCATCTAGTTGCAACGGTTCATAAACACTCATTGTTTCGCACTCCTAAAGCACAGATATCATTTTAATTAACCAACGGGATCGATAATACGTTCAGGGTCAAGGCAGATTAGTAACTTATCTAAATACTTACCAATTCCAACAATAAAACTTGAACTTAAAGCTAAATCCTGAGGCGGCACCTCAATATGAGCTTTTGGTAGATTAAGCACTTCGCTCACTGAATCAACAACCAAACCCGTTGTTTGCTGATCGACTTCGAGTACAATAATTCGGTTGTCCGATTTTACAGGTGCATTCATCATATGAGTACTTAACGTATTCTCTGGGAATAATACCTGCTCTTTTTCGGGCTCTTCTTCTAATACAACAGCACTCAAGCCAAATCGTTTTTTAGAATTAATAACGGGAATGATACGCCCTCTCAGGTTAATAATCCCTTCAATAAAATCCGGCATGTTGGGTACTTTTGTTGGGGACTGCATCTCAATAATTTCTTGAACAGAAACAATCGGCAAGCAATATTCTTGTTTGGCTACATTAAACACAATGACTTCAACATAGTCATCCATATCATTTGTAGCGAGTGTCTCTGATTGAACAAACATATTTTCAATCAATTGGGTCATGATTTATTCCTTATTACCTAAGCGGTTCTATATTAAACGTAAGTCTTTTATACCGTTATCGTCACTGTATAAAAGAAGCGTGTTTACGGTTCTTTTTATTTACTAGGCTAACCGGATTTATAATCAATGAAATATCACCATTACCCAACGTCATTACACCTGAAAAGCATTTATTTTTAGAAACCAGTGTTGGAAGTGGTTTTACAACAGCCTCTTGCTGACCAATTAACGAAGATACTTCTAAGCAGTAATATTGATTTTGAATGTTTACAACAACGCAAATAATATCGTGCTGACGTCCTTGTGGCTTATTAGAGTCTTCCACATTAAACAGTGCTGCTAGACGGATTAACGGAATAGGATTACCTCGAATGATAACCATCTCGGTATTTTGAACACGCCTAATACTACTCATAGGGCATTCAACAACTTCGATGATCGTAGATAAAGGGAGTGCATAAATACTATGAAAAACTTTTATCAACAACACATCAATAATCGCCATGTTGGTTGGCAGGTTAATCTCGATTGTTGTTCCTTTGTCAATTTCAGAAACAATACAAAGTCCACCCCCTAGTTTTGTAACTGACGACTTCACAACATCCATCCCAACACCTCGGCCTGATACCTCAGTGGTTATCTCGGCAGTACTAAACCCTGGCAAGCAAATCAACTGAAACACATCCGAATCCAACATGGTACTAGCTAATTCGGACTGAACAAGCTGTTTAGAAATAGCTTTATTTAAAATAATGTCACGATCCAACCCCTTACCATCATCCGTAATTTTTATTGTGATCGAATCACCTACATTAACGGCTTCTATAGCAATAACACCTTGTTCAGGTTTTCCTTTAGCATGTCGCTCCTCAGCATTTTCAATCCCATGATCCAATGCATTTCGAATCAAGTGGATCAGAGCCCCTGAAAGTTCTTCATTAACCACACGGTCCACCTCAGTATCTTCACCTGAAATGGATAATGACACTGGTTTATTTAACGATTTCGATAAGTCTCGAATCGCTCTTGGCAAGAGATTAAACATTTGACTAATTGGTTCCATACGAAATTTCATGACAAGTTCTTGCAACTCATTTGTGATTTCCGTTAACGATGACACCACGGTCAATAAATCATCTGACCCATTCACATTGGCATATTGATCCAAACGAGTTCGATCGATAACAAGTTCCCTGACCAAATTCACAACCGAATCAATACGGTCCATAGGTATACGGACTGTTTTATTTAAACTAATCGACTGCTTGCTCCATCCCTCAGTGCTGCTCTCAACACCAGCATTATCCCTTGTTTGGCTTGACGATGCCGCTGTATCATAAGTGCTTGCCTTTAAGTCAATTTCCTCAACTCGAACAGCCACGACGTCTGCCACACGGTGCTGAGATAAAACGTCTAAATCATTTTGATCTAAATCAACCGATGACACCAACCAATGTGCCACCACGTCCTGATCATCACTCATAAAATCAGTATTCATATCAAAGGGATACGTTGAATGAATGGCAAGAGGCTCCTTAGAAAACACCTGATGCAACATATACGCTCGCACAGCACCGAGTGCTGCATTAGAATGGAAATGAACTTTTACATGATACACATGTCGCTCAGCCTCTTGCGTACCCGTTTCTGGGTTATCCAATACGAGTAAAGACAATGCGGTTGCAAGCCACGCTTCTTCGGCATCGTTATGCGTTGACAACTCTATTTTAGTATCCAACCGAACATCATTTGAGAACACTCTCTCATTTTTCTCGTCCTTCATGCTTTGATTTAAAGCGATCACTTTATCCAGCGACCCTAATTCCTCTAGATTACAGGTCGTAATTTGCGTATCCACCGTAATAACATCAAAGCGATGTGTGAGTTTTGGAATTAACGCATTTATACCCGCAACAGACAACTGTGTATCATTATTTTTTAATCCTTGAACATAAGAAGACAGTTTATCTAAACTCAAAAACAGCAGATCAATATCATCGCTTTCAATAGCAACAGCCTGTGTTTTAAAGACACCAAAAATGTCTTCCATTTTATGGGTTAGTTGCTTAAACTCAGAAAAGCCCATTGTCGCTGACATCCCTTTTAGGGTATGCATCACGCGAAAAATTTCATTAACCGCATCCACATCAGCAGGCAATTTTTCCAGATGCAACACCAGCCGATTTAAGCTTTCTAACTGTTCTTGGGCTTCATCTAAAAACAATTACAGATACTGTTCCATTTGACTCACAAAAAAACTCCTTACCATCCATGCATTGGTTTATTCCAGATCAATGTACGTATTATCATTGTTCAACCCCACTTAAATTTCGTCTATAGTCTCAACGAATCACATTTAAGAAAACTATTTTTAATAACTAACTTAAATCTCTAAACAGTATCAAACAGAGGTAAATACTGAACCTTTAGAACTATAGATGCACGACTAAAACTAGAACTAGGATATATAAGAAGATGAATACAATAATAATTCCTAAAAGGAGATCCTTAATGAGTAACTCAAAACTCGACGATATCAATACCAGTCTACCGGCCATCGAAAAAGAGGAATTATTAAACCGTATTGATCATGATAGCGAGTTACTGCT
Organism: uncultured Vampirovibrionales bacterium; assembly: GCA_964351765.1. Classification (GTDB taxonomy): domain Bacteria; phylum Cyanobacteriota; class Vampirovibrionia; order Vampirovibrionales; family Vampirovibrionaceae; genus CAYGPY01. Next base: position 4,082 of record CAYGPY010000026.1, on the reverse strand, counting down.
TGATTTAAGTGAGCTTTTTCACTCTGAGGTAATGGTTTATCTGAAACGTTTAAAACTATCGCAAGAGGTTAGTGATACCACAGAGCAACAAAAAGTACTTCACACGTTAAAAGGCATGGCCTTAAACATCAGTGCAAAACCACTGGCATCTTTCATTGAAGATATCGAACACGTTCATTTTCAAAACCAAAAAACAATGCCTGCCGTATCGACGTTAGAGGCTATTAAGCTGGAAGTTAAACGTATTCAAGACGAACTGAATCGCATCCAGCAATCGCCATAAAACACCTTAACCATTTCTAAAAACCTATGTTTGAACAGGCTCTTTTTTTATTTTGGATAACATCGAAAACAACGCGTGTTTATCTATCGGCTTTTTCAGCACATCGGTAAACCCTTCTGAAATCGCTTTATCGATCTGAACCTCGTCACGTGAGGCGGTAAGTAAAATAAACGTTGGCATGTCCAAGTCATCAAACTTACCTTGATTCCAATAAAGCTTGTGCGCCCCATTTAACAAAGCCACCCCGTCATCACCAGGCATCATCAGATCACTGATCACGACATCAATCGGAACAGTGAGCTGAGAGAGAAGCCTCAGTGCTTGTTCAACACTGTGAGCCGTCATAACCTCGTGGCCTTCTTTAGCCAGCAACCGCTCAAGCAGCACCGTGTTATAGCTCACATCATCCACAACCAAAATCCGCATTGCATTACTCCCTTAAATAGCTTTGAAGAAAGTATCGACAAACACACACTCAAATAGAGCCAACAAAAATACTGTCTAACTAGTACTTTCAACTACAATCAAGTAAATGGAAGCACTCTAATAGAGTAAAAAAGTGGTGGAGGCGACAGGAATCGAACCTGCTACCCTCTGCATGCAAAGCAGATGCTCTACCAATTGAGCTACGCCCCCACAGGGGTGAGGTGGGTTATCAGAGTGATAATCACCTCTCAAAACCGATCTTATTTCAAAATCGATTTCGATTGAGATAAAACTATAGCACACCCCTTTTTTAAAGGTAAAGGGGTGTGCTCAAATAAGATCGAAAAACTTGCAAATAAAGTCCTCTAAAAGACCTTAAAGCCTTTAAACAAGCCTAAAAACGATTTTCATCTGCATCCAGAAGTTGAAACCATGTTTCGATATTATAGTTATCAGGGGCCAGCTCCAAGCGCATAATCTCAAAATAATGCATCATATCCTCACTCGGACGGCGCCACCGCTCTTTATAACTCCAAGCAAGAACCTCTTCCTGAGAACAATCCAGCGAATTGGCCTTAACCCAAGCCAGCAAGTCCTCGTCATTCAAGCCCGTGGCCACTTGTGCCTTAAGCTGGTCAGAATCCACTTGAAATTGCTCAAAAAAGCGACGATCCAACGGGCAATTGTAGTTATACTCACCATTGGTTCCGGCTATCACAGCGCGGCATTTGTCGATAATACGAGCTAAAAGGACATAACCACCCATTTGCTCATTTGGACTCCGTGGGAAGCCTGTCAACAGGTTTGGGGCTTCGTTTAAAGCAGTACTCATATCGTTGCTACCTCATCTCTAAATTAATACGTATTCGTGGCGTTTATGATACACTGAATAGCCAGCACCTCCAAGGTTTTACTGTCAAATGGCGATTTACGGACGCGACATTGCAAATCAGCCTCGGCTTTTATGGTAAAAGCGCTTGACTCAATCGTCTGCTTTGGTTTTAATGGTGCTTCTCAGTAAGGAGATTTATAATCATGCCAAAGCATTGCGTACTATCAAACAAAAAATACAACAGAGCGAACAAGGTTAGCTTCTCAAACAAGCACCACCGCTACCAACAACAGCCAAACCTACAAAGCAAACGCTTGTGGGATCCTGAGCAAAACCGTTGGGTGCGACTTCGCGTATCTGCTAAAGCCCTTAAAACCATTGCTAAATATGGTTTGCGTTCAGCCATCAAACGCTACGAAGCCAAGCAAGAACTGGTTTTTCAGTAAGCTTTTAAGCTGATAACAACATCCTTTTTAAAAACAGACTGTCTTGATAGCAAGATAGTCTGTTTTTATTTGTTTAAAACTATCCAGTGAGACACCCTAGGTATTTTCTCATTAGGCAATTCCTCCTATTGAGCGGTTTTATATTATTAATCACGTACTCATCCCCAATAGCGGTAATCTAAATCAAGTTTTATTATGACCTTCACCATACCCACAATCCCCATCCTTGCAACACGCACCCTATTTGGGGCGAACTCTTCTGCGGGCCTAAAACCCTTAAAAACACCTGTGTCTGAATCTGGAACTACCCCATTAAACACTGATGCCATTCACTTTTCTCAAAAAAGGGATCCCGCCACAGAGAAATTTAGAGAGCATCTTCATACGATTCTCACCGCCTTTAACTCTTTCGACCCTGAGATGCACCTGCATGCCTTTGAAACGTTAAACATAATGAGCGATGATGAGCGATTAAAAGTGCTTGAAATGGCATTGAGTCATCACAACAACGATATTCGTGAACAAGCCGTCTGCCAAGTATTATCACTAGAAGAACCTCTTAACCGAGAGCGTTTTGTGTATCTGGCTCTAATGAGTGAAGAGCGGGGTATCTATACCGAAGCACCGTATTTGATTGATGCCATTGACGATCCTAAAAAGCAACGGCAATTTGAAGCGATCGTTTTAAATAGTTTTGACAGTATTCAGGCTCTCTTAACACTCCAAAAGCATACCGATCTTGATTCAAGTCCGTTTAATAAGGGCTTACTAGAAAAAGCACTTCAGTCTAAAAGCACCCAGGTGCGTTCGCTTGCCATCAAAACCATCAAAAACTTCAATGATCCTGAATTTATTAAAAAGACGTTTATTGATCTTATCAATTCAAATGAACATAATGAACGTCCAGAAACAATAAAAGAAGTTAAAAATCTAAATACCCATCCAAGCGCTCAGGTAGACATATTAACAACCTTACTAAAGTCAGAAAACGCGGGCATTAAAACAACAGCACTTAGTCTATTACCCAGTATTCAAAATGCATTTCCTCTTTTAAACGACGTGATTGATAGTGTTGTAGCGCAAGACGGTGACTATCAATTTATTCCCCTACTCATCGGCAACCTCGTCAAAAGCGTTAGCAGTCAAGACAGGCGCAACGCTCTGATTGAAAAATATGCCTCTGAGCCTAAAATAAATCTTGCAAATGCACTCCAACAAAGTGTATTAACGGCAAAGACCGAACAAGAAATTTGCGAGCTATTACACATTATTCATAAAGCAGAAAACCCACTCTACTTTGATTTTTCAAGAGCACTGATTTATAAACTAAATGATAACGGCCTTCGCCATTTTTGGGTAGAACAATTTCCGACCGTAAAAATATTGGACGAGCAAGGTTTGCCTCAATTATTTGAGATGGAAATATTCAATCAAGAAAGAACAAAAGACATGATACGAGACGCCATTCGAAACATGCGTTGAGGCGATTACTTATCTATTGCTGCCTCGTGAGTATCTTTCCACATACGCACAAGGTCAAAGAACAACCCTTGCACCTTTTTATTGGTGCGCGCATCGCTCGCGTCCATAATCCGGCGGATATCAAAGTTAAGCGGGTCGCCGTGCTCGCCTTCAATCATTAAAATGAGTTTATCTGATTTAATTTTAATCAGAGGCGCATCCGTCCAGTAGGACTCGTGGCCTTCTTCATTGGTGTAGGAAAAGCTAAGGCTATCGGGGATTTCTTGACGCACAAACTCTGGCCAATCAGGGTGGTTTTTCACGGTGTTTTTATCGGCGGCTTTAATCACACGCACCGAACCCGCAGAGGAAGAGCGTTCAGAGCGTTGTTTACGCTCGGTAAAATCAACCACTTTGTTTTCTTCTTGCTTCAGCGATTTAAGGAGATTCTTTAAACCATCTTCAGAAAATTGATCGTCACGATCACTCATTGGCATCCTCGTTTTCGTTTTGATTGTTATTGCTACTAATACTACAAGAGGCGAGCAAAGCCATTCGGCGGTGGGTGCGCTCGGTGGCAGCAACCAGCTCTTCTTCTAGCACCGTTTCTAGATCCAGATTATCACGTTCGGCC
>CAYGPY010000025.1:16559-16924 GCA_964351765.1 uncultured Vampirovibrionales bacterium | reverse complement strand
CCTATATCCTGACTTCTTTTTTATAACTCATACTTTAAGGTTTTTAAGATTCCGTATTGGCCGTTACACCTAAATTTTTGGTGCCAAGACCGAGGGTATCCATTGTATCGGCGTTCAACATGTCGTCGCCACACATATCATCGAGCGTCACGCCCGTATCAAGCAGATAAATATAATTGATCAGCGTCAGTGAGATATCAAGCTGTTGCTCACGAGGCAATTGCTTCATTGTTTCCAACAGTTTCCACGCACTGGGCTCAAGGCGGGTACGTTTTTTACTGGGAAATAAAAAGGTCAGCTTTGAAGGCGATAAGGCATGCTCATTCAGCGTATAGTTCTTATCTAAATTTTTTAAGACATAGCGA
>CAYGPY010000025.1:0-16549 GCA_964351765.1 uncultured Vampirovibrionales bacterium | reverse complement strand
ATGTGGGTGGGGTGCATTCTGCAACAAACTCACCGCCATCGAGAGCGTGGGGTCCATATCGTACCAGCGTTTTTTGTTCACGATCCGTGTTTCCTAAAATCCTTTGATAACCTTGTCGTTCCGACATATCAGGTATCGGCAAAACGAGGGTATTATTCAGGATTTCAAGTAAAAAGTTAACATTCGTTAAAGATCCAAACGATTCAGACTCTCAAAACGTTGAATTTAGTAGACTTTTAATCCGCTCAACTCATCGCCAATGTTATCTTTTAGGAATTTTGTACCACTGTAGCTGGTTAAGTCATAATGCACAGCACTAATGGCCACTTGGTTGTTTAAAATAGCCGTCAAATCCGATTCTTCCGACACGGACTCTTTCACCTTTTCACCCGCCAACCAGTAATACACGCCACCACGAGGGTCAACACGACGCTCGTATGAGTCAGTGTACATGCTCTTGCCCAACTCAGACACCTTCACACCGGCCATTTCATGGAGAGTTACAGCTGGAATGTTCACATTAAGAATACACCGTTCAGGAATACCCATTTCCATTGCTTTAGGGATAAATTCACGGATAAATTCGGCACCATCGCTAAAATCAGCCATTTTCTCATCGCCGTTTAATAGACTCACCGCAATACTAGGAATTCCGTTAATCGCACCCTCAAGAGCAGCGCTTACTGTTCCTGAATACAATACATCTGAACCCAAGTTAGGACCCGCATTAATACCAGAAACAACCAGATCCATTTTCTCTTCAAGTAAGGCATTCAAGGCGATTTTTACGCAATCACTCGGTGTGCCCACAATCGCGTAGGCCACAGTAACAGGAAACGACATTTCCATTTCTTTAACGCGGATCGGCTTGTGTAAGGTAAGCGAGTGCGCCTTAGCGCTTTGCTCTACTTCGGGCGCAACAAGATACACTTCGTGCTCTTTAGAAAGTTCTCTTGCCAGCTCCTGAATGCCACGAGCCATAATACCATCGTCGTTCGTTACTAAAATTTTCATAAAGTGAGTGCCTCTCTATCGGATCTTTAAAAATCATATACATTCTATTGTACCGGATAAGCCTTGTATTGACGGTAAAATCAACGAATGCATGTAAAAAATAATCCAGCCGTATGAGATACATTCTCACGGCTGGATTAGTGATTTTAATTGGTTTAAGAACTGTGTTATGTGATAAAGCTTAATGACTAAGCGTTTAGGTTCAAGGTCTTCGTCAAGTTACTGCGCCCAGCCATCATGGCTTCGATTTCGTGAGTTTCACGAGGTAGGGCTTCAGACATGTTTTTGACACCCGTACCAGTGACCATCACATCGTCTTCAATCCGAACACCAATGCCCCAGTATTTGCGAGGCACGTCGTTGGCTCTACCCACTTCGGGTGAAATATAAATACCCGGCTCCACGGTGAACACCATCCCTGGCTCTAACGGATCCGCTTGAAAGCGACGCGAACCATCTGGCGTTGGATGCTGCATATCATGCACATCCAAGCCCATCATATGACTTGTTCCGTGCATAAAGTAATCACGATAATCTAGCTTTTTAATGCTCGTTGCCACATCGGCAGGATTCGTCGCATCACCCTTAATCACACCCAACCGCATCAAGCCTTGGGTTACTTTTAAAATAGAATTTTGATGAATACCAGCCAAGGTAACGCCCGGCTTCACCATCTGAATACCAGACTCTTGCGCGTCAAGCACCACGTCATAAATCTCTTTTTGAGGGGCTGTAAATTTACCATTAATCGGCCACGTCCGCGTAATATCCGCCGTGTAATACCCGTACTCTGCACCGGCATCCACCAGTACTAAATCACCGGGGTGGCTGTCTTCTTTGTTGGTGTTGTAATGCAGAATGCAACTGTTTGAGCCTGCCCCAGCAATGGTTTCATACCCCACACGCACCGCGCCATGTTGACGGAAAGGACGTTCAATCTCAGCTTGAATAATCCCTTCATTCAACCCCGCATTCAATTCTTTCACATTACGCTGGAGGTCTTTAGTGAGTTTCAAATTTTCCATTGCCGCACGGTGGCCTTTTATCGAAATATCCACAGCACGCTGAATCAGAGCTTGCTCATAAGGTGTTTTAACCACCCGCAAGCCATTGATCACATCACGGGCTTCTTGCACCTTGGCACCGGGCTGATGAATACCGACCAAGGTTTTAAAGCGATGATTATAAGCCGGGTTGTTATCGGCTGAAATCCAACGTAGATTCTTGCTATTGGCAATCGTGCCACGCAATACCTCTGTTAAAACCTTGTTACTATAGGCTTTGTCAGCGCCGTAGTTAGCAACTGCACCGGCTTTCCCTTCACGCTTTCCGTCCCAAGTTTCATCTTTTTTACTCCGAGGTGGAACAACCAGTGTAAATGGATCTTTGCCCGCTTCATTAGATAAAATCGCAACTGAATTGGGCTCATCAAAGCCCGTTAGGTAATAAAAATTACTGTCCTGACGGAATTTATAGTTCACATCACTATTGCGTGTTTGCTCGTGATTACCCACTAAAACCACGGTGGTATTAGGCGGAAGTGCTTTTAAGAATGCTTGTCGACGGTCTGCGTGAAACGCTGTTTTAACAGCAGGAGGCTTAAAGTTAGGAAAAAACCGCACATAATTGGCCGCATGCATTTGCCCTGTGGCAAACTGTTGAGCCTCAGTACGCTTGGTGCCAAAAAGGGTCTCAAACGTATTTAGTACTGGTTTTGATTCCGGCTTGGAAACCGGTAATCTTAAAGCAGAATATGACGAAAAAAGCGGTGCTGTTGAAAGCATAAAACATTCCCCTAGATATTTTTATGACAACCTTCTCAAAGGTCTATGTCCCTATACAAGTGTCCCAATTCATTGAGCTTTATTATACGTTAAATACGTCTTTTACACAGCATGATGGCGTTACATTATTAATAAAAAAAACAGCTCCCCGTCTCGGAGAGCTGTTTTAAATTTAAAACAAAGTAGAAGACCTACATCATCGCTGCCATCACAGCCACTTGCGCGTGCAAGCGGTTTTCGGCTTGTTCAAAAATAGTATCTGCGTGCTTTTCTAGTACCTCGTGAGTGATTTCTTCGCCACGATGCGCCGGAAGACAATGCAGTACAATCGCATCAGGACGGGCTTTTGCCATTAAGGCATCGCTCACCTGGTAATCTTTAAACTGTTTCTTACGGGCTTCAGCTTCGGCCTCTTGTCCCATACTCGCCCATACATCGGTGTAGACAACAGCCGCATTCTCAGCTGCAGCATTAATGTCGGCGGTAATCTCGATTTTAGAACCGGTTTTTGCACCAATGGTATTGGCCTGATCCACAATCTCTTGCTTTGGCGTAAAGCCCTCTGGGCACGTAATGGTAATATCCATACCCACTAAAGCACACCCTAGCATCAAGCTGTGCGCCATATTATTGCCATCACCCACATAGGTCAGTTTCAAGCCATCAAAACTACCAAAGTGTTCTTTTACGGTTAGCAAATCAGCCATCACTTGGCACGGATGAAAATCATCGGTAAGACCATTAACCACAGGGACTGTTGCATACTCGGCCAGTTCCGCCACATCCGCCTGACTAAATGTTCGAATCATAATGCCATCCACATAGCGACTCAATGTACGGGCGGTATCGGCAATGGTTTCACGCACGCCCAAATTAATTTCTTCTTTTTTCAACATAATGGGGTGTGCACCCAAGCTGTAAATACCCACTTCAAAGCTAACGCGAGTCCGGTTACTTGGCTTTTCAAAATACATGGCCACACTCTTACCGTGAAGCAAGTGATGTTCGGTGCCCTGTTTCCTCTCGTGCTTTAACTCGCTGGCATAGTCAATCAACGCTTTAATTTGTTCTGAATTAAAATCACCAAGCGTTAAAAAATCTGAGCCTCTGAGCTTAGCTAAAATTGGTTTTTCAGTAGTAATGGTCATAATGCTGTCATCCTCCCAAAACGGTAACACGTGTTGTTCTCATTATGCGAAAAAGAAATACAAAAAGGAAGACGCGAACGCATTTGAGCTGATAAGTAAAAATACAAAAAACCGCTTTCGAATTAAAAAACGAAAGCGGTTTTAAGCTTAGGTGATTAAAGGTTAAGCCAAGCTTAGAATGTATCTGGGTACATGTAGCCTTTAGCCAAACCAGTAAGTGTTCCAGTGATAGCACCGTGAGCAACACCCAAAGGCAATGCAATAACGGTACCAATCAAACCAGCAGGAACTAAAATAGGAGACATTCCTGGCTCTTCTTTAGCGCGTTGGAAAGTCGCTTCGTTAACGATGTCCACAGCGTTTACTGTGCTGGAACCCATACCTTTAAGAGCGCCCAATGGAGCGCCAACGCCGGCGGTTACCGCACGAACTGGGAACAACAATACACGACTAGCAGTTGGGTTGTCTTCGGTGAAAGAACCTTTATCCCAACAGTATTCGCACAAGGACGCGTCGCCATCGTACATATCATAGTCTTCAGCCATTGCTGCTGGTGCTGCCAACATAGCAACTGTTGCTAACATAGCAAATAATTTTTTCATGTTTCTCTTCTCCTAATATCCAATAAAATCAACAATAAATATTAAAATCCATTTTTTAAGTGAGTGGCGTTCAAGCAACACGGGTGATGCCTGCAAACTAAATACTTAAAAGTGGTGTGTCTCTAACGATTTTAGCGAATCAATTACTCAATTCACCCTCTATCTGTATAAGATGCATGTATTATGAACAAAAATGACATAAAAGGAAAGGGGTTAGGCGAAAAAATTAATGAGCCGAACGCATTAATTTTAAAGCGTTCACAGTCAGAGAAAATACAAAACAGCCTCTTCGCTCAAAAGCAAAGAGGCTGTTTATTACAGAATCAGTCCAAAGAACTAAAGCCTAGAATGTATCTGGGAACATGTAACCTTTGGCAAAGCCTTTAAATGTTCCGGTGATAGCACCATAGGTCATTCCAACAGGAACAGCCAACACAGTTCCAACAACACCTGCTGGAATTAGAAACGGAGCTTTTGCAATCGTCTCAACGGTATTGGTATAACCACTACCCTCTGTAGAAACAATGTTACCAAAAGTAGCATCAGACACACCAGAAACAGCATCAACAGTACCTGTTCCCATTCCTTTAAGTGCACCAATTGGAGCACCAATAACACCGGTCGTTACACGTACTGGAAACAATACAACCTGGCTGGCAGTTGGGTTTTCTTCAGTGAAAGAACCTTTGTCCCAACAGTATTCACATAACGAACCTTCGCCATCATAGGCATCCATATCATCAGCGGTAGCAACCAAAGGCATAGCAACCAACATCGATGTAGCAGCTAACATTGCAAATAATTTTTTCATAGTCATTATCTCCTTACGTCCGTTAAAATCACGTGTCTTAACGGTTAGTATCTCTTCAACTTCAAATTGGTTATTTTTCCATAGGGCTTCAAAGACTGCAACATCTTTTAGCACCTTGCTGGGGATACATAGGCATCACAATGAGCCATGTAGAACCCTATTCTAGAGGGTATCGCCAAAAAGGGGTACCCCAAAACATCATAAAAGCTAACAACAGGCCTTCGTTATAAAGGCATACTCTTAGTTTTCGTTTCTATTACACCTTTTAAAAACAAAACGGATCTCACTCAAGATGTCTTATTTTTATCGGCGTCTTTTAAGAGAACTTAAATAAATAACAACGCTTATCGTACTGATTCGTCTTAAAAGCTTGGAAAAATACTCTGCCTCGTTCATAATAGACAAACCGCTCTTCACACGATCGGATTTATCCTTACATAGATGTAGATATAGAGGCATTCATTTAAATCATGGCTGACATTACAATTTCACTTCCCGATGGTTCCAAACGCACACTTCCCGAAAATGGTACCGCTTACGACTTGGCCGCCAGCATTGGCCCAGGGTTAGCCAAAGCCGCAGTGGCCAGTGTCATTAACGGCCGCACCCGTGACCTCTCTTTTACACTCAATGATGGTGATGAAGTACGCTTACTAACAAAAAAAGATCCTGAATCGTTGGATGTATTGCGCCATTCCAGTGCGCACATCTTGGCCCAAGCCGTACAAAACCTTTTCCCCGGTACGAAGATCGCCACAGGTCCTAACATTGAAAATGGCTTTTACTATGACTTAGATGTGCCTGATCACAAACTAAGTCCTGATGATTTTAAAGCCATTGAAGATGAAATGAACCGCATTGCTAAAACCAAGCAAGTATTTGAGCGTCGTCATATTGGCTCCGCTGATGAGATTGAAGCAAAATTAGCAGAATTTAAAGACACCGGTGAGCAGTTTAAAGCTGAAATTTTAGAAAAGTATAAAGCGGACGATCCGACTATTTATGTCTGTATGGATCCTGAAACCAAAGAAGACAAATGGTTTGACCTGTGCGAAGGCCCTCACTTACCAGACACCAGCCTCATTAAAGCCTTTAAACTCCTTAGCGTGAGTGGTGCCTATTGGCGGGGTGATGAAAAAAACCCGATGCTTCAGCGTGTTTATGCCACGGCCTTTTGGAACAAGCAAGAGGTGGATGAGTACATGCACCGGCTTGAAGAAGCCGAAAAGCGGGATCACCGTAAACTATCAAAAGAACAAAACTACTTCAGCATTGAAGACGATGTGGGCTCCGGCTTGGTTCTCTGGCATCCACCACTGGCCACTGTACGAGAAGAACTTGAAAACTACTGGCGCACTGAGCATCGCAAGCGCGGCTACGATATCGTATATACACCGCACATTGCCAAGCGCGATCTGTGGGATGTGAGTGGCCACACGAGCTTTTACATGGAAAACATGTACACCATGGACATTGACGATCAAGAATATATCGTTAAGCCCATGAACTGCCCCTTCCATGTGTTGATCTACAAATCACAATTGCGCAGCTACCGTGAATTGCCAGTGCGTCTGTCTGAACTCGGAACGGTCTACCGCTACGAAAAGTCAGGAACGATGCACGGATTAAACCGCGTGCGTGGTTTCACCCAAGATGATGCCCACTTGTTCTGTCGTGTGGATCAGATTCGAGATGAAATCTTAAACGTGATCCGTTTTGTCGACGACACACTCACCCTCTTTGATATGGAATTTGAAGTAGAGCTCTCCACCCGTCCAGAGAAATTTGTTGGCGACAAAGCCGTATGGGATATGGCCGAAAAAGCACTGAAAGAAGCCCTTGATCAGTATGATGACGGTCGCTTAAAGTATGACGTCAATGAAGGCGACGGGGCGTTTTATGGTCCTAAGATCGACTTTAAGCTAAAAGATGCCATTGGCAGAACATGGCAGTGCTCTACTGTTCAGTTGGATTTCAACCTGCCTGAGCGCTTTGAATTGAAGTACAAAGACTCTGATGGTACCGATAAGCAACCGATTATGATTCACCGCGCCATTTTTGGTAGCCTTGAACGCTTTGCAGGCACTCTGATTGAGCACTATGCCGGTGCCTTTCCAACATGGATGTCGCATCAACAAGTGGCTGTGCTTCCCATTGCCGATCGTCATAACGAGGCGGCCGAGGCCGTTGCCGCAGTGCTTCGTGAAGAAGGCGTGCGCGTTAAGGTAGACAGTGCTAATGAAGGCATTGGTGCTAAAATCCGTAACGCTCAATTGGCTAAAACACCTTATATGCTTATTATGGGCGACAAAGAAGCCGAAGCCAATCAGGTGGCCGTGCGTTCTCGCTCTGAAGGCGACTTGGGCGCCACCAGCGTGGATGACTTTAAAGCACAAGTGTTGCGTGAAATTAAAACTCACGGCAAAGAGCGTGTTCAACTTCCTGTAAACGCTTAAAATGCTTTAAGACTAAACTTACACCCAGCTTCAACGGAACTTTAACCACCCTTCTAACGTCATTAACTTGTATAAAGAAGGGTGGTTTTTCTAATGACAGCCAATTTGGTCTATTTATTGGTATCTTCCTCCTTATCCCCACAAGGCTTAAAATAGAAGGCAATGCCCGTGATCAATCAAGGATATTTCGATAATGGTTTTCAAAAAAATCATCACCTCCCTGCTTTTAGCAACCATGGTTGCCAGTACTAGTATGGCGAACATTGTGTATGCCGATCACGAGCACGACAATTGGCAAGAACATGTGCCTGCTTTAAAAGAGAGCTGGGATATTTACCGTGATCATTTTATTCAGACCGACGGGCGTGTGATCGATCACCGTATTGGGATCTCCACCAGTGAAGGGCAATCCTATGCCATGTTGCGAGCGGTGATGCTGCGTGATAAAGAATGGTTTGATAAATCCTACCAATGGGCCAAAGACAACCTGCAAGTGCGTGATGATAAACTATTTGCTTGGAAATGGGGCGAACGCGCAGACAAAACGTGGGGCCCCATGGATGACACCGCCGCCAGTGATGCTGACCAAGATATCGCCTTGGCATTATTATTAGCTTCAGAAATCTGGGAAACCAAACAATACAAAACCGACGCACTCGAAATCTTAGATGACATCTGGGATAAACAAACTATACCCTCTCCCATTGGCCGAGTAATGTTACCGGGTGATTGGAAGATTGATAAGAAAGCCATCCAAATTAACCCAAGTTATTTTGCCCCTTATGCCTACCGTGTGTTTGCCAAAGTAGACCGCAAGCATCGCTGGGAAGAATTGGTGGATAGCTCGTATCACATCATGCAAAAATCCATGGCGCTCACCCCAACGCACTTACCCCCTGATTGGGTTGAATTCTCCACGATTGATGGCTCTATCAAGCTCTACGAAGACATTACCGACACCCGCAGTGATTATGGCTATGAGGCTATTCGTGTCCTATGGCGTGTGGCTTTCGATCATTTGCTCAACCCCAAGGAAGATCGTGCGATGCCTATTTTAAAAGCAACGCACTTCTTACCGCATTATTGGACGATCAAAAAAGACTTACCGGGTGCACTGACCTATGATGGTATTTTACGCCGCGATAAACTCGAATCGGCAGCGGTCTATGGCACAGCACTACCAGCCTTACACCTAACAGATAAAGAAGTGGGTGAAGGTGTGTTGGACGATTTTATTCTGCCTAATTTAAAAGCCGATGGCCAGTGGAACACCAACAATGATTACTACTCTCAAAACTGGCTCTGGTTTGGCTTAGCGGCTTACACCCTTCAAAACAAACCGATGGATTTACCTCGAAGACAAAAAATGCTAGAGCGCCTAAGCTGGATTTTAAGTTTTGATTAAAGCCCATCCTTCGAAGATTAAACTTCTTCAAAGCTAATCATCGCTGTTAACCTGTCTCCTCTCATATGCAGTTTGATCTGTCTATGTTTGAATAAGCCTATTCATTCAGATAGAGGGAGATGATTATGACTGACAATAAATCAACATCAAGTGTTTCAGAAGAGATTATCGTTACAGAGCAACCGGCTGTAGATCGCCGTGGCTTTTTAAAAATGGCTGGCGTTGTAGGTGGTAGCGCTTTGGCTGCAACACAACTCAGTGGCTTAATGGCTTTTGCCGATGGCACACCGAATGCAAACGATATTTTATCTGGCATTGCGCCGTGCAAGGTAAATAAGCCTTGTTGCAAAAAAGGATGCTCCAAATGCAACAAGCGCATGGCGGGCGTTGCCGATGGGTATTGCAACAAAAAAGGCTTAGCCGTGGCTAGTTTTCCTAACTTAGAGAGCTTCACGGGCTTATCCAAAAACCAAATTGATCAACATTTAAAGCTCTACGAGGGTTACGTGAATAAAACCAACGGCATTACCGAAGCGATTTTAAAAGCCGATCCAGCGGATGCACGTACGTTTCGTGCCTTACACATTGATCAGTCTTACTCATTAAACGGTGCCTTGCTTCACCAATACTATTTCGAAAATATTATTGGCGAGCCTTCAGCTCCAAGTGAGTGGTTTAAAGCCATCATCACCAAAGAGTTTGGTAGTTGGGATGCCTTTATGAATCACTTCACCACGCTCGGTAAAAAATTCCGAGGCTGGGTTGTGTTGGGCTACAACATGTTAGACCACCGTGTGCACAACTACGGCTTAGATACTCATAACGAGTACTACCCAGCCCATGTGATGCCGCTACTGGTTATGGATGTGTACGAGCATGCCTATATGATCGACTTTGGAACAAACCGTGGCGATTACTTAGATGTGTTTACCAACAGCATTAACTGGAATGTGGTAGAAGCAAGATTAAAAACAATGGCGCTTCACTACAACAGGCATTAATCTTTTAAATAGAATCCAATTTTCAAAAAGCACTGCCACCGATAAGGCAGTGCTTTTTTTGATACAATCTAACTTATGCATCAGCTCGAAACAATTGAATCAAGCTTACTCACAGCGCAATCTAAAGCGTATGAACTGTTTAACGAAGTCGAAAAACGCGGCTTGATTTGTGCTGGCAAAACCGAGCGCCAACTCAGTGACGAAACGTTTGCTCTTGCTGATGAATTGTTTGGTATCAAAAAGCACTGGCACAAACGCATTGTTCGTACGGGTAAAAACACCGTTCATCCTTACGCCATCAACCCACCCGATTTAACGATTCAAGACAATGACATTTTATTTTTTGATTTCGGCCCTGTTTTTGAAGACTTTGAAGCCGACTTTGGAAAAAGCTATGTATTGGGTAGTAACTCCGATAAACTAAAACTCCGTGATTCTCTCGTTCCTGTGTTTGATGAAATCAAAGCACTGTATCAAGCGAATCGTTCTCAAACAGGAGCCAAGCTGTATTTATCAATGGTAATGACCTGCGAAAAACACGGTTACAAATTTGGCAACGTGCATTGCGGGCATTTAATTGGTCAGTTCCCTCACGAAAAAATCTTGGGCGACAACCAACACAATTACATTTGTGCTGATAACCACACGCCAATGGATACGCCAGACAAGAATGGCAACCCACGTCATTGGATTTTAGAAATACATCTCCTTCAACCTAACCCAAAGGCTGATGAAGAATATGGTGGGTTTTATGAAGACTTACTGAGTCTTTAAATCTCAACAGAACATTGTATTTGCACTTAGACCGTTTTCTTTTTTAGATTCAACACCTGTTTTTTGGTGCGTGGGTTTGCACGTTGTTCTCGTTCAACGGCATACAGATCATGCAACTGTTCAAAATTCTTCCAGAAATCGGCATAGCTAATGGCACCCATTTTTTCTTGAAACTCCCGTGTGTCGTTCCAAAAGCGATCTGGAAACGGCATAATTTCAAACAGCAACTCAAATTTCACAATTTTCTTGTTTACTAAAACAGCCAAGTGCTCATAAAAAATACCAATGGCTGCAATGTTTCTGAGGCGATTATAATAATACGAATGTGCCGTCAGGTGGCTCGCCGCCATATCTTCTTCCCACGTTGCAAGCTCATCCAGATAAGCCTCAAAGGCATTATTATCAACCAGTTTTCTATAATCATCCAACACATTTTTTAGAATAATCATGTTATTACTGCGCTGAAAAGCACGTAAATTACCCAGACCCACCGTGAATGAGCCAATAAAAATAAACACAATAATAACTTGGTAGCCGATACTCACCCATTTCATCAAGGTATCTAAATCGTGTGGCATAGTTCTCTCAATTCTAAATTCAATATAAAAACCGCAAATCCATCCTAGCATAGCAATAACCTCAACAGGAAGAACCTATTGAGGCTATTAAATCTATTTAATCAGACTAAATAATTAGTCGGTAGCAGAACGTTTAAAAGGCACCAAACCAAACTGACGCGCTTGCTTGATAGATTTTGTTAAACGACGTTGCCACTTAGCGCTGGTACCTGTGATACGACGAGGAAGGATTTTACCTTCTGGTGTCATAAAACGAGTGAGTAAGCGTGTGTTGGTAATATCAATACGCTCGATGCTCTCGGCGGTGAAGTAACAAACCTTTTTGCGTTTTTCAAACATGCAATAAATCCTTTAATGCTTTTATTAATAATCTTCTTGGACAGCACCTTTTTGATGATTCATCGAAAGGTGGAAACTTGAGATTAGATCGTAACACAGATAGCTATTCTTGCAAGCGCTATTTACCGCCCTATCCAACGGGGTTTTCAGGTTGTTTAATTGGTTTTTCAAACAAACGTATCAAACCGGCTGGATCTACCTGCTCTGTCTCCTTCTCATAGGTGTTTCGCAGTCGTTTTTTTATGGTTTTCAAGCCTCGTTTCTCGTTACTTCGGTAAAAGAAAAACCACACACGCGGATAAGCCAAGAATGTTGATTGTGTCATCAGCGGCACAGGCTCACCAAGATGGGTCTTCATCCAGAAGTACACCGGCTGGTTGGGGTGCGTCTCACGTAAGTAAGACGTAACCAAATGCTCCACGCCATAATTGCCGTTAGCCACAATCAAATCACCCGGCTGAAGCTGATTTGCTAGCCACATAGCCGAAGCTCTAAAGTCTTTTTTATGCTGATGCACCCATAACGGTGAACGAGGTATCGGAGCAAGCAATCCAAGTACCAATATCATAGGCAGCAGCACCGTCACCGCAAGGCATTGTGATGACTGATAAGCCTCGGAACAATACGCATTAGTCATCAATAACGACAAAATCAAAATCAACGACGGCATCATATAGATCAAATAGCGATCAATAATTGATAAATGCGTACCCGATACAAGATCATAAGCCACCTGTACGGTCACCGGAATCAGCATGCTCAGTACCAAAAAGCCGTATGTCGGCAACACGTTATAAAGCGTTTTCTTAACGTGCTTATACTTCCAAAAACGAAGCAAACCCAAAATCATCATCGCAACCGTCATCACAATATACAACGCCCTATGAAGGCTGTTTTTACCTGCTAACAAAATCACTGGTTGCCAAACAAACCCTTCAAGATACCGTAATGGCCCCATTACCGATTTAGCAAAATGATAATTTGATGCCGTGAATGACTGCTGTGCTTGATACACCGGATACCATAATACAACGGCTGTTAGCACAGCAATCACCGGCAAGGCAAACGTCTTTAAAAGCGTAGCAAATCGAGTTAATAAAGAGTCTTCTTTATTATTCTGATTAAGCCCTAAATACGTCACCAGCAAAGCAATACCAGCATGGCCCAACAAAACAAAATAGAATACGTAATGCGTCATCACACCCATCAGAACAAAAATTGTGTAGAGAACGATATCTTTTTTACGGCACGATGACGTTGCGAACAACAAGCGCCACAGCATTAACAAACTAGCAGACACCACAAACAACAACAAACCGTACATACGGCCTTCTTGAGCAAAGTAGATCATCCCTGGAGACAGCGCACCAAGCACCCCTGCAAAGAGAACCCATTTTGACGCTTGCTTTGATGTGTTTTGTTGCGCCACATACTCGGTCATCGCCTTGGCTAACAACATCACGGGTATTAGGCTCAACACATTCCACAGTACCGAAAACAACCGAAGGTTAAATAACGAGTTGCCCACCGCACCCAGCCATGGATTAAGCAGAAGATAATACAGAGGCAAATGCACATTGTGTTCTAGAAGAGTTAAAAGCGCCGAAAAGTTCTCACCTTCCCAAATAAACCCTTGCCAGGCAATAGCTTGCTGAAATCCCTCTTCTACAGTATGAGCAACGGGTTGAAATATTTCTAGACTCGGGTAAGCGTGTAAGTTAGCAACCCAAACTGAATACACTTCATCAATCCAAATTGGAATTTCACCCAAGCCAACCATACGGAAGGCCAAAGCCATTAAACAAAAAAGAATGACATCTCCTGTAAAAGTTAGAGGAGGTAGAGGCTTGTTGCACAATGATTTTATTTTTTTTAAGTTCATCACAATTAAAAACTCTGATAAACAAGATTGTTATACGATTTAAGAAACATGCTCTTCAGCCTGTTTTTCAAGCTTTTCGGCATCCTCATCACGGCCACCAAAACGATACACTGAGGCCAAGCCGGTTAGCACTGGTTCCCAACACGGGTGGGTTTTAGGGGCATGTTCACGCAACAGAGCCAAGGCTCGCTCATAAACAGGTTCAGCCATCGAGTTTTTGTTTTGATCCACGTAGAACGAGGCCAAGTTGTTGAGTACCACCGATAAATCGGGGTGGTTGCTGCCAATTACTTTTTCACTGAGGGGCACCAAACCCATTAGCAAGGGTTCAGCCATGTTGTCTTTTTCTTGGGCACGGTAGGTCGCGGCCAAGTTGTTCATGGCTTCGGCCTTGGCCAAGTTATGCTTGCCAGCGGCATCCAGCTCATCAATGGCTTGGCGTAACTGACGCTCGGCATCTTCAAAAGCGCCGTTATGGAATGCTTTTTCACCGTCTACTAGTAATTGCTCAATGTGTTTCAAAGAAAAAGACCTCAAGTTTATACATTTAGTATCTATCTACATTAAATCAATCAAAGGTAATATTCCAGCCCGTTACAACACAGAACATTTTTTTAAGGGTTTATTGGCACTTTTTTGTTGTCAGCGTCTTTTATATCAAAACAAGACCTTTCCCCGTTACTTTTCTATTCAAAGGAATTATCTCAAATGCAGATACAACAACCGCTCACCCCTCAATTTCAAACGACATCAGTTCAATTTGGACAAGACGATAACGCGAAGCCACAAATGCGTAAACGCGATAAAGCAAAAGGTCTTCTTTTTATTGCGGCATTAGCGCTATTCTCTCAAGCCTGCGAAGCAACATTGTTCCCCATTAATAGTGATCTCTTTGAGCGTTCACCTCAGACTGAGCAACCTATTGAGGAATGCGATCAACCCGATCCTCTGTATGAGAATGCCGATGCTTCAGCAGTAGATTGCGAGTAAGATTAGCTCATCATTTTAAGCGCTAAATACGGTACGGCGCAAAAAACGAAGGTCATGATTTTGTACTGACCCATAAGCTGGAAATGCATCTTCGAGATATCGTCTTGGCCGATACCAAACATTTTGTGGTGGATTCCCGCGGCAAAGCCCTTAAACATGGTCATCATCAACACAGAGACAATCATCAAAGCAAAGTTAATCACCGTCATCCATCCAAAAAACGGGGTGAGTTCTGTTAAAGCCATGATGGGTTCCTCCAGATTAGGGCGTATCTTCTTTAAGTATAGACGCTAATCCGAAGAAAAAGTGGCAATTTCAAACTAAAAAAATGGCGGATCGGAAGATGCTGAAGTCGTAGGTGAGCTAAAGCGAACCGTAAGAATACAGTAAGATGCATGGAAGTTAAGGAAGTAAATGGCGGATCGGGAGAGATTCGAACTCTCGGTTGCTTGCACAACACAGACTTTCCAGGTCTGCACCTTAAACCACTCGGACACCGATCCAGCCAAGGTTTTTTGTTTGTTAGCAGCCTCATATAAAGCCATAACAAACGAGTATCAATCTTAATTGGCACAGGCGCATAAGTCAATTTGAAACCCTAGAGACCTGTCCTCAATCTGTCAGGTTAGCCCCGTCTCTTAAACATCACGATTTGTTGCTACCTAGTAAAGCTCATTGAGCGGTGACCCCTCTTTTGGCTATACTTTGAGGCATGATGAGTACACCCCTTGAGAATACATCCAGCACCAACCCAGCCCAGCGTATCGATGCGTTGCGAAGCGTGCTGAATCATCATAACCACCTGTATTATGTGCTGGATCAACCTGAACTCACCGATGGCGAGTACGATAAACTCTATCGTGAGCTGGTTGACCTAGAAGAAGCCAATCCCTTACTCGTTACCCCAGACAGCCCCACTCAGCGCGTGGGCGATAAACCCTCATCGGCCTTTGCCTCAGTAGAGCATCCGGTTCGCTTGTACAGCCTCGACAACGTGTTTAACACCGAGGAGCTCCAGTCGTGGGAAGATCGTTTATATCGAACACTCGATCGTACGGTTGACGGCAGCATTGATTACACGGCCGAACTCAAACTCGATGGCTTGGCCGTTAGCTTGATCTATGAAGACGGTGTGCTAACGCGTGCCGCGACGCGTGGGAATGGCAAAACAGGCGAAGACATCACACTCAATATCCGTACTATCAATAGCATTCCACTTCGTATTCCTGTCGATAGTTCCTCATCATTGCAAGCCCCCAACAAGCTTGAAGTGCGTGGTGAAGTGGTGATGCCGGTCAGTAGTTTTTTAAAACTCAACGAAGAACAAATCCTTGCTGGTAAACCTGAATTTGCAAACCCTCGCAACGCGGGTGCGGGTGCTGTTCGCCAGCTTGACCCTAGCATTACAGCCAGTCGTAATCTGGACGCTTATTTTTATGACGCCACCTATTTAGAAACCGGCTCGGCCACCGTACCAGAAACCCATCAAGACAACCTCAACACGTTAAAGGCGTACGGATTTAAAACAAACCCCGGCCAAGCCCACTGCAAAACACTCGCTGAAGTAGAGCAGTTTATTACCCTGTGGGATGAAAAACGCCACAATCAGGAGTTTGCAACCGATGGCGTTGTGGTGAAAGTAAACAGCAAAGCCCTACAGGCTGATTTAGGCTACACCGCCAAAAGCCCTCGGTGGGCGGTCGCGTGGAAGTACCCTGCCGAGATTAAAGAAACTGTGGTGGAAGATATTTTGCAAAGCGTGGGC
>CAYGPY010000024.1:0-16984 GCA_964351765.1 uncultured Vampirovibrionales bacterium | reverse complement strand
ACGTGCAAAGGGGAAATCACACGGAGTGAGGATACAGCTTTGTGCGTACTGCACATCCATATTATTAACCCGTGGCAAATTCCCGCAGTTGCCGCTCATCACTACATAGCACTGGTTTTCAACGGCGCGGGCTTGGCAACTGTATCGCACTCTCAGATAGCTTTGACGCTCATCGGTACAGAACGGCACAAACAACATTTGCGCCCCCTGATCCACCAAGTGACGAGCCAGTTCGGGGAACTCTGAATCATAGCAAATTAACACACCAATCATGCCACAATCGGTTGGAATCACTTCAAGCGCGTCACCGCCCTCAATGTTCCACCAGTAGCGCTCATTAGGGGTAGGGTGAATTTTAGATTGCTCGTAAATCGCACCATCACGCAAACACACGTAGGCCACATTGTGAATGACGTCTTTACCTGCCTTGGTTTTAGTTCGTGTTGGATGGCTTCCGGCAATAATGTTGACGTTAAATTTAATGGCCAAGCGACTGAACATCTCAACCAACTGGGGTGTGTACTCACTCAACTTAGCAATGGCTTGATCGGCTGGAATCGGCTCGTTTGTAATCGAAAGCAATTGCAAGGTAAACAACTCTGGAAACACCACAAAGTCCGTACGGTAATCTGCAACCACATCCACAAAATAGGTCACGATTTGTTCGAACTCTTCAAACGAACTAATACTTCGTTGCTGGTATTGAACGGTGGCCAAGCGCACGTGGCCCGAGCTCGAATACCCGTATTCTTTTTCGCCATCCTTATCAGGAAGTTCTTTAATTTCAGGGTTTTTCCAGATCATATGCGCTGCATACCCTAGTGACTCTTTATCACTAGGCATATAATTTTCAAGCACACCTAAAATTTCGAATCCTTGACGACGCTGAAAACTAAATACCGGATCGCGAATCTCACGGTTTTCAACCATCGCCATATAGTTTTCGATACTGCCCGCTTTTTTTAAGCGCCTGTGCAGTAGTGGCATTCTTCCGCCAAACACAATACCGTGTAAGCGCAATGTTTTGCACAGTGCTTTGCGCTTACGATAAAAACGCTCGCCAATGCGCAAGCCCCGATAAGTATGATCCACGCAGACTTCCATGCCATACAAATACTCACCATCGTCCTCGTGGGTTGAACCAAAACCGTTGGCCGTGATTTCTCGCCACGTGTGAGGCACCAACGCTTTTTTACCATGCACTCGAATACAAGCGCTGTAGCCAACAATTTTGCCTTCGTACTCGGCCACAAACTGGCCTTCTGGAAAATTATTAACTTGCCCACGTAACACCGCTAATGAATAGGGAGGCATGTCTGGATAGACTCGCACCGATAGCTCCTGAATTCCCTCAACGTCCTTTATCAAAGCCGAGCGAATGACTAGTTTTGCCGACTGAAGTGGGTCTTTTGTTTCGGTCGATCGCGTTGCCGTTTTTTTAGCGGCTGGCTTTTTTTCTTTAGGCATGGGTATTCTCTCTTTATTAATCGTTATAAAAAGGGTTATTTTACAAGCGCGTCATACTGTTTTTTACTAAAACCCGCTAGCACACGGCCATCGTTTAACACAATGGTAGGACGTTTGATGAAGGTGTATTCTTCATCCATATAATTCAGCATATCTGTCTCACTCAACGTTTTTTCATGGAGTCCCCAACCACGGTATTTCATGGCGCGTTTAGAAAATAATTTTTCGGCCCCACCAATACCCTTTACCAATTCTTCAATTTCGTTTTTAGGCACCTTGGTGGTTTTCACATCAATCGATTTCTTCACCTTAATACCAAGCTCGTTGGTTAAATAGGCTTCGGCTTTTTGACACGTGGTGCAATGGGGCAGGCCATAAAAACGTTCAACCGATACGTTGGTTTTTGTTGCAGACATGATACATACCTCTCTCTAATTTGGCGTGCAATGTTATGATGATTTGAATGGTTTATTATAACCATAAAAAAACCAGTGTCGCTTAAAAGACACACTGCATTTCACTTAATGTACAACCTGTTTTTCAGCTATTTCCATCACTAGATCCAAATAAACAATCACCACTCTTGGTGTGTTGCA
Organism: uncultured Vampirovibrionales bacterium; assembly: GCA_964351765.1. Classification (GTDB taxonomy): domain Bacteria; phylum Cyanobacteriota; class Vampirovibrionia; order Vampirovibrionales; family Vampirovibrionaceae; genus CAYGPY01. The sequence continues at coordinate 14,921 of CAYGPY010000024.1, read as the reverse complement.
AGCGAGGCTTGTAACAATCCTGTCGCATGTGATTTAACGAACTTTGTAGCACTAAAATAATCTTGGTACGATATCGCTACAAGGTTAGATATGGTTATTTATTAATCATGTTTTTTAAATAACGTAAGAAAAAACTGATAACAACAAGTACAGGGTGAATGATAGCCTTCTTTTTTGAGAGTTAGAAAAAGAGCGTTAAAACGAATTACGTTTTTCTATCACAGCGCCTTCAACTTTACGTATGACTTGGTCTTTGTTCAATACAACAACGCCAAGGCATCATTAAAGCACCTGTTCATCGCGATTTAAGTTAATACACACCCACCACTAAAGAGGTTCACCCCACGTGTCCAACGATCCAACAAACCCACCTTCAGAAGACCAAGGCGCTCAATCATCTAACGACTTGTCGAGTGTGAATCTCCCGATTGAGTCTCAATCCAATAAAGCAGCAAGTGCAATGCAAACCGAAGACCCTGCAAACAAAGAAGCCGGTATCACTTACTCGGCTTCTACAGAGCTGAGTGGTGCGGATGCTTTAAGTGCCCCCGGCGGCCCGTTACATACGCCTGAAGCAACGGCTGAACTCTCTCCAGAGGCACCTCCTTCAGATATGGTTGAACCCGATCTGGGCAACCCTGCTGATAACACAGCGCCCGATATTGCTGAAACAGGAACGCCTGTTACCCCTGCAGGAGTTGCTCCATCTCCCTCGGACTACACCGCACCGTCCAAACCTTCGTACAGTCCGTCATCCAGTTCCTCCTACGGTGGATCGGCTTCGATGTCGATGGCCACACCCTTTGAGCGTGTGCCACCACAAAGCTTAGAAGCGGAGCAAGCGATTTTAGGGGCGGCGTTGATTGTACCCGATATTTTGAACCAGTTTATTGAACTGATTCGCCCCGCTGATTTCTACCGCCAAGCGCACCAAGTGATTTATGAAGCCGTGCTCGAACTCTTTGAAAAAGGCGAGCCCATTGATATCATCACCATCAGTGAGCACCTAAATGATAAAGGTATGCTGGACGTTGCCGGTGGCCGTAGCTACATTAACGATCTTGCTTTATCCGTCACAACAACAGAAAACACCGCTTTTTACGCGCGCATTATTCGAGACAAATCACTTCTGCGTCAGCTGGTCACCGCTGGCACCGAGATTGTGGGCAGTGCCTACGAGGCCGAAGAAAGTGAAGATGCCATTGATCAGGCGCAGCAAACTATTTTTCAAATTGCCCAAAAAGGCATGCCCAACGATCTAACTCACATTAAGGACGTATTACCGCTTTCCTTTAATCAAATTGAAGAACGATGCAGTAACAAAGGCTCGTTAATGGGTGTGTCTACTGGCTTCTATGATTTAGATAATTACACCAGTGGTTTACAAAAATCCGATTTAATTATTCTGGCCGCCCGTCCGTCGATGGGTAAAACCGCATTCTGCCTGAACATTTTGGCCAACGTGGCACTGCTTGAAAAGAAACCCGTGCTGATGTTCAGCCTAGAGATGAGTAAGGAACAGTTGGTTCTGCGGATGTTGTGTGCTGAAGCCGAGATTGATGCCCAACGTATTCGTACGGGTGAAATTACCGAAGCCGACTTTACCCGAATCAGCAAGGGAATGGGTAGCTTGGGTGAAGCCCCTATCTATATTGATGACACACCGGGTTGTAGTGTCATGGAGATTCGTGCCAAGGCGCGTAAGATTATGATGGAAACCAAGGGTGGCCTTGGCTTGATTGTAATCGATTACCTGCAGTTGATGGAAAACAAATCCAATAACAACCGTGGCGATCGGAACCAAGAGATTTCGGCCATCTCTCGTGGCTTAAAAGGGATTGCCCGTGAGTTAGACGTGCCGGTGTTAGCACTGTCTCAGTTGTCCCGTGCGGTGGAAAGCCGTCAAGATAAGAAGCCAATGCTGAGTGACTTAAGAGAATCGGGTGCGATTGAACAGGATGCCGATATTGTTATGTTTATCTATCGTGATGAATATTACAATCAAGAAACCGAGCGTCCTGGCACAGCTGATATTATTATTGCTAAGCAACGTAACGGCCCTGTTGGTGATATCAACCTACTCTTCCGTAAGAACATTACCAAGTTCTTAAACCCAGCCGATCGCGTGAATCCTGTCTTTTAGTGTTTCGAACTCAACCTCTAAACATGGCTCAGATTCATGGTTTCAGCCTGATTAAATCCGACAAATATGCATAAGCATGTGAAAAGTCAAACATTTTTCACTCTTATGTAAACTTATAATAAGTTCTTTAATCCCTTTAGTAACGTTGGTTTTAGCCAAACACACAACGTTTGTTTTTAAAACCATTTTTCATGTGGCTCAAAATTTAGTAAGATAGTCATGTTGAATAAATGAGTACTTCGTTTATCAGCCAACACGAAATGAAACTTATTTCAGTTTCGCCAGTGGGACAACGCCTCGGCAAGATAGAGTGGAAAACCAATAGTTTGCCGACCAGACAAAAAGTATAAATATCGATACACGATCGATAAGTAGGTTACCTAACGACTGGGGAGTCAAGGGTTTATGGGATCTGCCGGAATGGACATCGGTTCTGCCGTACGAAAAATAAGAGAGCCTAATGCGATTGCATTTCAAGGCGCTTTAAAAGACAGTCCCATTAAATTGGTGCCGTTACCGCCGGATGAATTTATTTCATCCATTCAGGATGCTTCTGAAGCGTCTTCCAAAAAAGCGGCTGTCTCTTTTGATTTTTCTAATGCCGACAGCCAGTCACCCACCAATAGCTTAGGTAAAGAGCTCAAAGCATTGTTGGATGACCAAAGCTTTTTCGATAAAAAAGCCGCTGCTGCTGTTTTCTTAAAAGAGGCCGCTGGTATTGATCACTCGACTAACAGTTTTGTGAGCCTTGGTTCGGTAAGCAGTAGTGACCGCAAAGCATTAAAAGAAATGGCCCAGCGTGCTAAAGAATTACCACCTCAAGGCAAGGTTGATCTGATTAAAGAAATGACCGGCGATCAAGCTCAATTTGGCAAGTTGGTTGAAACCGTATTGCTTGATGGGCAAAATGTTCGCATTAAAGACTTATTAAACGTAATGAAACCTGAAAACAACGATAAAGGCCTGAGTGGCTACACAGAAGCCTTAAGTGCCGTGGGTGCTGGCTTGATGTTGCTGCCCTTGGTCATGCCTACTAGCGTCGTTCTAAACCCAAATCTAGGCGGACATCTTTTTGCTGCTATGGGCTTGGCGCTTATCTAAGCATTATGTTTGATATTTAAATGTAGTTCCAGATAAATCGTATCTATAATAAACAACGTGTGTTCCAAACTTAGTTTCACCAAACTAAACCTAAAAATTAAAACCGTATCGGTTAGACACCCATACCCTAGTCACTATTATTGTGATTGTCTTTTGTGCAGCATTGCCTTGATAAAGATAGTCAGGATGTCGTTTCAATACTTATTTTTTAGTTATTGCCTGCCCTAAATAAACGGAATATTAAATCGTAAGATTTATATTCCGTCTTTTCTTTTGTAACAGAACGGTAATAAACCGGTGGCAATAGGCAAATAGCACCCTTGTTTTGTTTTTATTTCTATAGAGAGTATCTTTTTGGTCGCTATCGTGATGTTACCCATCACTCAAAATAGCCATCTAATTCTTATATAACGTGAGTTTAACTATAGTTTTTTTATAACGCGTATTATTTTGGTTTAGCTCAGTGCATTAAACCAACATCGTCAGAACAGACATTCTGATCAAGGAGAGTAAACATCCATGTCATTAACACCATCAAATATTATGACAACCCAATCAGGCGATAACTTGTGGACGATGGTTCGCAGAGCGCGTCCTGACATTGCCGGTGACAGCAGTGAAGTAGGCAAGCTGGTAAAAATACTACAAGAATCCAATGGCGACGAATTCACCAAAAAAACCAACGATAGAAAATTACAGGTTGGTGACGAGGTGAATATTTCAGCCATTTTACCCGAACCCGCTGTAGAAGAAATCGCGATCGAACCAGCGATTGTAAACAACGCGCCTATTCCAATGATTGATCCGAATCAAGGCATCCAGCAACCCAATAACGTGAATGATATTTTTGGTTCGTTGTTTGGCTTTGAACCCAACTTTGGATTTAATCAAGATCCGGGATTCAATCAAAACCCAGGATTTGACCCTAACTTTGGATTTGACCCTAACCAATTTGCTTTTGATCCAGCCGTCTTTGGCTTCGATCCAAATCAGTTCGTCCCCGGTAACTTTCAAGTAAACGGTGGCGGAATGGGTATCTCAGGATTATTAGCCTCCATTCAAAACGACCCAACAGCCGCCATTCAAAATCCAGGCTTGTTTGGTAACACCTTCTTAAATCTTATTGGTGGACGCCAACTCTAAGAAGATACAAAATCACAAAAAAGCCACTGTCTAAAGGCAGTGGCTTTTTTAAATGAATAAATTTATGTTTTGGTTAAGATTAAACGCCAGCAGGCTCAGCAGGAGGAACCGCAGGGCCAGCAGCTTCAGCGGCAGCAGCGGCTTCAGCTTCAGCAGCATTACGCGCTTTTGCATCAGCAGCGATTTGAGCTTCTTGCTCAAGACGGTCTTTTTCAGCTTCTTCAAGAGCCAATTTACGCTCTTCAGCATTTTCGTTAGCACGCGCAGCTGAGATTTCTTTAATCTCAAAGTTCAACAAGGCTTGTGAAATAGGATCCAATTGGAACTGAGCCATACGACCAAAAAGGTCGTCACCCATACCAACAAACTTAAAGTTACGTTTGCCAGTAGCCAACGCACGCTCAAGCTCACGTGATTTCATCTGAACACATTTGGAATCCACACCTGCTGAATAAATCGTACCAGGGCAAAAACCAGCCGTGCGCAATTGACGTGGATTTAAGGTTTTATCCCGTTCCATCAGGGCTAATTCAATAAAATCTGAATCTGACATGGTTTACATATCTCCGTAAATAGGTCGTTAAATCTTGTTTGTAAGTCGTTCTAAATGGCTTTTTCGTTTCAGTGCGGACACAGGCAGGAAACGAATAGTAAGCCTAGAATTTATCTAGGGCACTATTAAAAACCAAAAACACCTGAATGTACAGTCCTAATCTGAAATTCCAATCAAGCCTCCATCGGGCTAGCTATGGCGTTCCAAAATAGCATCAAACTTGGCCTGATCCAGCACTTGTGTAGCCGCATCCGTATAATCAGAGCCCGTCATTTTAATGGCATTTTCATTAGCTAGGTCTTCGACAAAGTCACGCACAATTTTGTAACCACCGTCACGCTTAAAGCCACCAACCAAACGTTCTGGTAGCATGTCTGAATTAATCACAACAACGTGTTCAGGGACACTCCATCCTGGGATTTTTTCAGATGGATCCTGACTACGAGATAGCGCCTTCATTGTGGCCTTAATACTCTCTTCCGTCACAGAAGAATCTGTACTGGCCACAACAGCAAACGCTCGTTCATTGGTTGTTCCAGCAGCATAAGGTACCACCATCACGTCACCAATACTCGGCATCACACGCTTAATTACTTCTTCAAACTCAGCAGGGGAACGTTTTTCACTGTTACGTTTAATGAAGAACGTATCACGTCCAACAATTTGATAACCCTGTTCACGGTTAAACGCAACAATATCACCCGTATGGTACCAACCATCCTCATCGGTAATCGCTTCTTTACCTTTAGGCACGGTGCCACGAGCATAACGCTGAGCCACACCTTTTGAGCGCACCCATAATTCGCCACGATCATCTTCAGATGATTCTTTAACAACCATCGTTTCAACACCTGGAAGTGTTTCACCTACAAAGTTAGCGCTGTCCTTAAGGCTTATCATGTTGATACCACCCTCAGAAGAGCCGTAGCCACCGTGGATACCAGTACCTTCAGCAAGACCCGTTACTTCAATCGAAAGCGCTTTTAACTTGTTATAGGTTTCTGTACTCAATGCCTCGCCCCCAAAGACAACGCGCTTAAGCGATTTGATCTTAGAAAGCTCTGTCGGATTGGCTTCAAGGTATTCCACCAAGCCATCCAAGAACTGAGGCACAGCTGGAAGCAGCGTGATTTGATTGTCTTCGATGGTTTGAACCACATCACCCATGTTCTTCATTGCTTCGCGTAGTGACGGTAATAGCACCAAATCAAGGGATTGCGGGGTCTCTTGCTGAGCCAATTCGAGCTGACGCGCAAAGGCAGACAACATTACGGCCTTACCAAAAATATGAAACATCGGTAAGCCCAAAAGGATTTTATCATCAGCACCAATCATCGATTCAATTTTTTTAGCCAATGACGTTGTGGTGAATGTAAGGTTTTCGTGCGTCAGCACAACCCCTTTGGGGTTCGATGTTGTACCACTGGTGAAAATAACATCAGCCACCGATTCCTTAGCCACACGGGCATCGAGATTACTTGGGTGGAAGGTTTTACTTTTCATTAACTTGGTTTTCTTGGCTGGGGTTACAATTTTCATTCCTGATGGAAAGCCCTGCGCCATTTCTAAAATGGAATCAATTTTCTCGCTTTTACTAGCCAAACGATGAAGAAGCTTATCGGTGGCACGCGTACTCAACACGCGGCCAATGGTTTTACCAAATACCGAATCGCCACCAAAGCTCTTTTTTAAACCTGCAGCCACCTTGGCGCCTTTATTCATATCATCAAAGGCTGGGTCAGCACCAATCACAAAGGCATCCATACCTGCTTTCTCATTTTTATCGGGGCGCCCTTTTGAATCGCTATGAATTTTTGGTGTTGCTAACATATGCACCAAACGACCAATTTTTGTCTCTTCATCAGCCAAAGCCAGAATATTAATCGGTGCTACCGTCGCTTCAATGGCAAGGCCACCAAAATAACTGGTTAAAAAATCAATCGTGTTCGTTTCGGCCAAGCCAATTTTTGATCCTGGTCCAAGACCCAGATCTTCATAGCCACCGGCCATAGAAATAACACCCTTAAACAGGTCTTGATAAGTCAGTTCAGTAGGGGTTCCTTCAGGCGCAAATTGCTTGGCCACTTTAATACCTTCAATGTCTTTAGCCACACCATCTTTATCGTTACCCAGCATATACAACAACCAAGCTAGGTTGTTGTTGGTTTCAAGCTTTTGTGTCCGTGATGCACCAAACTGAACAGAAGGAACAAAAACATCATTACTCAAGGCCGTTAACCCTGAAGCAGACACTCCTGCTGTATCTGTTTTGATAGCATCTGTTGATGGCATTTTGTTGTTACGCACAGCATTAGCAACAGCATTCGTGATCGTCGTTGTGATCATAATCGAGTCATCCCTACTTATTTAATTTTCACATTACCCTTTGTCGACAAACCCAAGCGCGACTATCTTGTAGATTTGCGACATTTACCTTAGCCGTATTATACGTAAAAAACAAAGTGACTCCTAGCATAGCGCTACGCCAATAACAAAAACGTTACACTCCAAAATCCACGACCACAGACAAAAACACCTCAACAAAAAACAACACCGCAGAGTGTAGTCAATCTGCGGTGTTGCGATGTCGGTGATTAGGATTATAACAATGAACTAACTAATATTGTTTATCCTGTGTTATTTTTTTATTTTTTGGCTAAGCCAGTGTGGCTGTAGCCTGTGAACCAGATACTTTCTTGTTATAAGTAGCACCCGGCACTTGCTTCCAGTTGGCGGCCATAATCATTTTGTATGCCTTTAGAGCGGTATCTTCGATTTCACCAAGCTCATCAGCATCCATAATCAAAGCACGTAGAGGCAGCAACGCACGCGCGTCACGAAGCATACCCAACGCAGCGGCAGCACCAGCACGGACGAGGTCATTCTCTTCTGTGTTCTGAATAACGTCAATCAAATGCGGAACCGCTTTGATGTCGCCTAATTTACCCAATGACTGAACTGCATAGATTCGAACGTTAACCCATTCGTCATCCAGCACGCCAATCAAGGCTTTAACTGCTTTTGGATCGCCTAGCTCACCAAGTGCACGAGCTGCATCACAGCGTACGTTTACTTTTTGGTGCTTCAAGCTTTTAATTAATGGACGCATTGCAATCTTACCGATTTCAATCAACGCGTCAGCGGCCGTCATACAAACTTGGCTGTTGGTATCACTAAGGGCTTCAACCAGTGGCAGAACCACTTCTTCGCCACCCAAGCGACCCAGAGCACGCGCTGCACGTACACGTACATCCACGTTACGGTCTTCAACCAGTGATTCAACCAGTGGCATGGTGGCACGCTGGTCGCCCAGTTCACCAAGGGCACGCGCTGCGTATAGTCGCACCGAACCGTTCTTATCATTCTTTAACACGTCAATCAACGGTTCAACGGCTTCCATATCACCCATTTCACCAAGTACACGTGCTGCGTTATAACGCACTTTCTCACTGTTGCTTTTCATCAGGTCGTGCATCAGTTCGTCAAATGTTTTTTCTTTTTTTGCCTTTTTAACTTTAGTAGCCATATCGTTACAATCCCTCCCAGGTATTGGTTTGGTCAAGTTAGTTCATTAAAGTAATTACGTGTGTATCTATAAAGTTTGTTTTATCCATAACCCATTACTCAAACCAGCGTGACGTCTCAATGAATGTCCTATTCAAGTGACTCATCACGGTCTATCAACAGTTTTAACCATTACGTATAAATGGGTGATCATTGGATATCAACACGGCCGCTAATATCACAGATGGATCGTCTACATGATTTGTTTACGTGTGGTCTAACAAGCCGATATGCTTGAGTTTATTATTGATGTTGTTTTCTATTGCTTCCACATACCCACGTTTAAAAAGCGGTGTTCAAATCAAAGCGTTGTTTGCATTACAGTCAACCTGTTTAGATTCATCCCGTCTTATCGATAAGACTTAAACCATCATACTTTTCTTTTGATTCTGGCTGACTCATACCGTCTACTACGATTACGATATCAATCACTATTTTCCAGAAAAGAGAAAAGAAGCTGTTGAACCTATAAAGGCCTAGCGTAATACGCCGGACTTGTTTTTATCTTTTATAACGTTGCATGTTGTCTGTTGTGTAAGATATTTGTGACAAAGGTCTTACATATATATGAAGTCGAAATGTGAGACTTTTGTGCTAGGGGTGTATTTAATGTAAATATATGTAACAGGTTATTTGATGTTCTATTGCTTCCGTAGATTCAGTATCTTACCACTTTTTAGGCCGTTTGTCCTCTGTACCGTTCTGAAAACAATTGTTACGGGGTGGTTACAAATACTTGACATGCACGTCTGCCGTAAATGTCACACCTACACAAAGGGGTTTTTTAAGGGTGAAAGTGGCTATAAATTCTGTTAACATTTTTTAATTTGTTTTTATAATTTTTAAACTACTTTCGTCAAGGTGGAGATTTAAAGGGGCTTTCCAGAAAGAGGCTTCAAATACCACATCCATAACAATAACGACCCATCGGGTCTTGATTGTGAATAAAATAAAGCCTACTAAAACGCGTGAGTTAGTAGTTCCGATTACACTCAATCGGAGGCGACCACGCCCAGACCTTACCCGGGTTAGCATCTTCAGAAAAGAACACGGTGCCGTTGTCAGTCGTTTGATAACTATTCCGTGCATCATGTTTTTCAGCCCCTGGTATGTGGGATGTGTTGTCATGACCCGGATTGGTTACACCCGACACAATCGTCGTCATCACGCCATCTTTCCACGTAAAGTACAGGCCATTACCCGCACTAGTACCTTCACTACCATAGTACACACGACCATCAGGACCCATAGTAGACATGGCATCAAACCCTGTAGAGGTATGTGATAACAACGTCGACATCACGCCGTCTTTCCAAGTGCGCCACCTTAGTGGCCCACAGCATGGGTTTCCTTCACCCATAAAAATACGGCCATCCGGTGTGATCTCTGTACTAAAATAGCCCGGATCATGAGCACCACTGGTACCCGGGAGAATCAATGTTGAAAGCACATTATCTTTATAGAGGTAAAACCCACCAGCACCACCATGCGACTGAGAGAAAGCAATATGACCACTCGGTAACAACGCAGGCTCATCCCTGTTACCACCACCAATCCATTGATACGTATTCGAAATAATGGTTGATAGCACATTGTTTTTCCACGTCCACACTTTTGATGGACCAGCACTTGTACGATCAGACACGTATAACCGACCTGTTGTATCAAATTTTGCAGTATCAGAACCAATAAGGTTACCGGTAATCCCGATCGTTGATAAACCCGTTGAAGGGTTCCAAACCCAAGATCGTGTAGACGCCGAAGGCCATTTCCACTCACCTAAAAAGACGGTATCACCCGAGTCCGTGGCCGTAATCGCATTCTGACTTGAAGAATAGCCATTGGTGATAATAGTGCTTAACACATTGTTTTTCCAGCTCCAGACCGCAGCAGAACCACTACCATACTCACCAAAAAACACGCGCTCTGTATCGTTACTCGTAATATTATCGCTTACGCCAGGATTCTGCTGTCCACTAACAATGGTAGAAAGGACACCGTTTTTCCACGTATACATATTACCGGGATTAGAATCCTCACCAAAAAAGACACGCTCACCACTGACGGTTATATTTTCAAAACCAGGCTTCGAACGGCCTGACAAAATCGTGGTTAACACGTTGTCCTTCCACGTATAAAAATTACCAGGGTTACCTTCTTCACCAAAAAAGACAGCACCCGATGAGGACTCTAACGTACTGGCAACACCCGGTGCATTTCGTCCAGACACAATCGTGGACAACACACCATCTTTCCACGTATAAAAATTACCCGGGTTGTTGTTTTCACCAAAAAACAAGCGTTCATTGGGTGAATCCACCACAATGGATTGGTAACCTGGGTAAGGACGTCCTGTAAGGATGGTGGTCAAAGTTGCAACCGAAGTAGTTAAACACGGATTGAGCTTAACCCAGCGGTGTGTGGATTGCTCAATATCGCCAGCAATAGCTCGGGCTGAAATTTTGTACCAAATACCGCGCTTTTGTTCTACCCACGCCTCAATCGTAAAATCCGTATTCTCAAGCGCCCCTGTTGACGGCTTTTTCGCCTGAAGCACTTCACTAATATCATTGGCGCCACCTCGGGCAAAATCAGTCGCAACAGTGGTATCACCATTGGCAGCCAAGTAGCCATACAGATCGTCAGTCAGCCGATTTACAGCCGTGTTTAAAGCCATTTCAGCCGAAGCACCACGCGAACTGTACACACCCTCTTCACCCAAGCTTCGGGTGGATATCAAATTCACCATGGCCACTTCAAGGGTTAGCAAAATAATAAAAAAGAAAACCAGCATCAAAATAGAGCCGCTTTCTTTTGAACGGTAAGATGAAAATGTCTTTAAAAAGGGCATAACCTGATACTAACTCTTACTAAACACTTATGCAATGTAAAAATAAAAACCTATAAAGGACAAGCAACTGAGCTAAATAAAAATCAGTTGAGAATCCAATCATTTTAACATTATTATTAATTTAACGGAAAATACAAGGCTATTTTAGTAATGTATCGGCAAAAATGTAGAGAACCTTAGCAAGAGCCCCATCAAACGATCTCACGCTTTCAAGTGCTCTACAATTATCGCATCTTTTATATTAATAATTCCGATTACACTCAATCGGTGGCGACCACGCCCAGACCTTACCCGGATTAGCATCCTCGGCAAAAATAACGGTTCCCTCTGGTGAAACGGGGTTATTATTTGCCGAATTGTTCTGGTGGCTACCTGGTTGGTTAAAGTTGTTATGAAACCCCGGTGATGTCACGCCTGACAAAATCGTTGTTAACACGTTATCCTTCCAAGTGTAATAATTACCACCCGCACCGTAGGTACCAAAATAAACTCGGCCGTCGGGTCCCATAGAAGACGATTTATGCATTGACTTAGCAGGACTGAAAGTAATGATCGTGGATAGAACGTTATCCTTCCACGTTCGGTATGAGGTACCCCCACAACACGTATTCGCTTCGCCAAAATAAACACGCCCATCGGGGGCAACTTCAACACCCTGATAACCTGGATCATGAGCCATTGCAGAATGAGGAATAATTGTAGAGAGAACAAAGTCTTTCCAAGTCCAAAATCCGCCGCCATTACCATGAGGCTCGCTAAAAAACAGACGATTATCACTGGCGAAATGAGGCTCCGAACGAGAGTAGTTAGCAACCGGACCATTACCATCGTTCATGATGGTTGAGAGTTGATTATTTTTCCAGGTAAAGAGCTGGTGAGGAGACACACCATATTGTTGTTTTGCAAAAAACACACGACCTGTTGTGTCAATCATCGTGGAACGCATACCTAAATCAGGCAACGTTAATGGAATCGTAGAGAGTCCTGTCGTCGCATTCCAGTACCAAAATCTTGAACTCGCATTGTTCTCGCCAAAGGCAACCGAATCAGTAAAAGCGGTTGAGGATTCTCGTCCAGGATAATTACCAACATTATTGATAATTGTCGAGAGTGCTCCATTTTTCCAAGTCCAAAAAGAAGCACTACCAAACAACTCACCAAAGAAGACTCGACCAGCTCCGTCTGCTGAAACAGATTGGTTTCCTGGTGCGCTCTGACCGGTAACAATGGTGGATAAGGTATTATCTAAATGGGTATAGAAATTACTTCCATCTCCAAAAAAGGCACGCTCACCACTCACCTCTAAAGCATGAACCCCAGGTGCTGCTTGGCTTGTTAATAAAGTACTCAGTACGCCGTCTTTCCACGTATAAAGATGACCGGGGTTGGCATTTTGTCCAAAATAGACACGGCCACCATCAGTGATATTAGTGGATATTTCACCAATATTATTTCTACTTGTTACCAAGGTGGATAACACGCCGTCTTTCCACGTATAAAAATTAGCCGAAGCACCCGTTTCACCCCAAAAGGCTCGGCCATCAGAAGCCACGTAAGTAGAATATCGGCCAGGGTATGGGCGTCCTGTCATAATGGTGGTCAGGGTAGCAGCCGAAGTGGCCAAACACGGATTGAGCTTGACCCAGCGGTGTGCTGATTGCTCAATGTCACCCGCCATCGCTCGGGCTGAAATTTTGTACCAAATACCGCGTTTCTGCTCCACCCACGCCTCAATGGTAAAGTCCGTGTTTTCCAGCACGCCTGTTGAAGGTTTTTTGGCCTGAAGTGTCTCACTAATATCATTGGCGCCACCTCGGGCAAAATCAGTCGCAACAGTGGTATCACCATTGGCAGCCAAGTAGCCATACAGATCGTCAGTCAGCCGATTTACAGCCGTGTTTAAAGCCATTTCAGCCGAAGCACCACGCGAACTGTACACACCCTCTTCACCCAAGCTTCGGGTGGATATCAAATTCACCATGGCCACTTCAAGGGTTAGCAAAATAATAAAAAAGAAAACCAGCATCAAAATAGAGCCGCTTTCTTTTGAACGGTAAGATGAAAATGTCTTGAAAAAGGGCATAACCTGATACTAACTCTTGCTAAACAGCCTGAAAGCAACGAACTCAGCAGACACCAAGGCTTACAAAGCATTAGATTTCTAAAAAACACCTGAGATCTATTTCAGTTTACCATTATTATTAACATACCGATAAGTTCATTATCGATCTCTCAGTAATACTTTATCGGCAAAACTCTAAATAACTTTATCTTGAGCTTAGAATACAGCTATCTATTGATACAAACCGATGAACAATAGTCGCGATGAAGCGTCATCTAGCCTATAATGAAAGAATCATTTCTGAATTGGCACTATAAGCTCTCTAAAAGGACTGAACCTCTTGAATAAAGCACTCACCATCATTATTTTTATTGCACTGGTATTTGGCGCCGTATGGTTCTTACGCCCCAACGACACCATTGAAGAGGGCGCATCCAATTCGGTTTCAGCAACATCAAAAACCCTTGATTTAGACTTTGATCCCACCCACATAACGGCTGAAGGCACCACTAGTGATTTCTTTATGGGTATCCGTGAGCCATCAACCGATGAGTTGTTTTTAGCCTTTCCTGAACTCAAAAAACAACCCCACGTACTGACTTTTACCTCTCGCTTCTGCCTTGATTGCAAGAAGATGAAGCCACTTTTGGCCGCCATTGTGCCTGATTTTTCTGGTTTAAACTATCAAAGCTACGATATTTTAGAAGACAAAGACAAAGCCCCAGCTGTTTTTAACACCTTTAAACCCGTAACGGTACCCACGGTCATTTTTATTCAACCTGATGGTAGCATTCAAAATGTGCTTTATAACAGCCAAGATGAAGCCCAGCTCCGTGCTGCATTCAATGATCTTTCTAATTCCTCACAAAAAACAACTGGCGCTGAGGCAGCAGCATCCTAGACTTTTCAATTCGTCACGATTTTAAAGGACATCATTCACTGACTTATGAGCCAACCTCTTGAACAACTTTTTGTACAAAATCTAAACCAAGGCTCTATTGTGGTGATTGCTCTGGCCTTTGCCGGCGGCTTGGTCAGCTCCTTATTACCTTGCTCAGTGGGCATGATGCCTGTTCTGATTGGTTACGTTGGTGGTTACGGCAAAAATAACAAACTAGCCTTGCTTGGGCAGGTACTACTGTTTATGGTGGGTGTGTCACTCACCTTGGCCATCTTAGGTGTGTTGGCCAGTCTTCTGGGCATCGCCTTTGGTGGATTGGTGGGTAGTGGTTGGTATTATTTTGTTGGGGCTTTGGCCATTGTTATGGGCTTACAACTCTTGGGTGTCATCAACATTCCCCTTCCACAAACCGTTTCACGGCTTCCTGAAACCAACACCGGACAATGGCTAACGCCCCTATTGCTTGGTGCCACCTTTGGTATTGCCACCTCACCGTGTGGCACGCCATTCTTAACCGCAATGCTAGGTTTTATTAGTAAAGAAAAAAACATTGTCCTGGGTGGATTAAGTCTCTTTGCTTACGGTCTTGGTCAATCGGTGTTG